>JAYUFN010000074.1:0-2383 GCA_043738705.1 Bacteroidota bacterium | reverse complement strand
ACTCCTCACAGTGATGCACCACATCTTGTTGGTATTGATCGAATGGCTCCAGTTTGGAAACTTTGTATATTTTATCGGAAAGGTTGCAGGCACAACTGCTATCAGCCTGTTATTGATCTTTATTACAGAAATGTTGTTTTTTAGAAAAGCAAAGTTTCGCACCAATGCATAGCCGCATTTGCACTATCAACATGTATGCATAACTTTTTTTTAAGAATTGATGCTGCATCAGTTCCGAATCGGCAACTTTGTATCAATTAAATTATTCAAGAAATTATCTCCTAGTAAATATATATGTCTGTATTTAATCAAAGCAGAAGCAGGGTTGTACAAATTATTTTTTTGTTGGTCTTCATTGTCATCACTGTACAACTTATCAACCTACAAATATTTTCTGCCAAGTATAAAATGGCGGCAGAGAACAATGCTATTTACAGAAAGATCATTTATCCTGACAGGGGCATCATCTTCGATCGGAAGAAAAAAGCGATGCTCGAAAACACCATTAGCTACGATCTCGTAGTTACCCCTGGTGATGCAAAAGGTATTGACACGCTTTCTCTATGTGCACTACTAAATATTGATACCGTTGAGTATAGAAAAAGAATGCGGGAAATTATTTTCAAAAATACAGCAGTCAAGTCCAGTATTTTTGAAGCACTCCTTTCACAAGAGCTTTATGCAAGACTCTACGAGAACATGTATAAATTCCCCGGGTTTAATCTAACAGATCGTTCGGTGCGCACCTACCCCTTCAACACAGGAGCACAGGTATTGGGATATATTGCCGAAGTGGATACCGGCTTTTTAAAAAAACATCGAGAAGAAGGTTATGAAATGGGCGATTATGCTGGCATGAACGGGCTAGAGCGAACTTACGAGAAAGTGTTGATGGGGGAAAGAGGTATCAAACGTTATATTAGAGACAACAGGAGTCGCATTCAAGGAGCTTATGAAAATGGAATGTTTGATACAAGTGCTATTGCAGGAAGAAATCTCTATACCAGTGTAGATGTGGAAGTGCAGCAATTAGCAGAAAAATTATTAGCAAATAAAATTGGTAGTGCAGTTGCGATTAATCCAAAAACAGGGGGCATTATAGCAATGGTATCCAGTCCTAATTATAATCCCAATGATCTTACTGGAAGTGCTAGGAAAAAAAATCTCGGCAGGATGTTATTGGATACTGC
Organism: Bacteroidota bacterium; assembly: GCA_043738705.1. Taxonomy (GTDB): domain Bacteria; phylum Bacteroidota; class Bacteroidia; order Chitinophagales; family Chitinophagaceae; genus Sediminibacterium. The sequence goes on along the minus strand of JAYUFN010000074.1, from coordinate 1,193 downwards.
ACGCCCAATGTTTAATCGTGCTATCAAAGGTCAGTATCCTCCCGGTTCAACATTTAAACCATTGGGTGCGGTGATTGCATTAGATGAAGGAGTGATTACACCTAGTTATGGATTTCCGTGTTATGGTTCATATAATAGTTGTGGCGTAACAGTAAAATGCGAACATAAAAATGCAGGTCATGCAGCTTCATTGAGATTAGCATTGGCAAACTCTTGTAACTCTTATTTTTCGCAGGTGTTCCGAATGGCAATTGACAATCCCGAATATCATAATCCCACTCTTGGCTATTTGAAATGGAAGGAATACATGAATAAATTCGGAATGGGAACAAAACTTGATGTGGACCTTCCTAGTGAAAACAAAGCAAGTGTACCCGATTCTGCTGTATATAATAAAGCATATGGCCGAAATAGGTGGAACAGTTGTACCATTCTTACATTAGGCATTGGTCAGGACAAAATGACTGCCACTCCTATTCAGCTGGCGAATATGATGTGTATCATCGCTAATAAAGGATATTATTATACACCTCATTTTGTAGACAGCATAGAGCACGAACAAAAAGATGATACTTCTTACCTAGCTAAATACAGAATAAAACATGTTGTAACGCACCACTCAGATACCGTTTTTAAAGCAGTACACGATGGTATGCACGATGTAACAGTTTATGGAACTGCATCGGGTATTAAAGTTCCTGGAGTAGAGTATTGCGCAAAAACAGGAACTGCACAAAACCCTCATGGTAAAAACCACTCATTGTTTGTTTGCTTTGCACCAAAAGATAATCCAAGAATTGCAGTGGCAGTAATTGTTGAAAATGCGGGCTTTGGTGCTACATGGGCGGGTCCTATTGGGGCATTTATTATGGAAAAATATTTAAACGATACTATTGCAAGCGACAGGTTATCTGAAGTGGAGCGTATCTCAAAAACCAATTTAATTCCCGATGCCATCAAAGATTGGTATGTAAGAAAAGACAATCAACGCCAAGCCAAACTGGCAATGGAAGCAGCGGCTGCAAAAGCAGAAATGAATGCCGAATCAAAACAAGTAGGCGCGGAAGAAGAAGATAATAACGACAAGATTCCGATGAATAAGACTAAGAACAATTCTTATCAAGAACAACTTGAAATGATTTTGCCAGAGAATAAAAAAGGTATGAAGCTGGCTCTTCCTTCCGGCAAAAAGG
>JAYUFN010000073.1:0-6641 GCA_043738705.1 Bacteroidota bacterium | reverse complement strand
AACAGTTTCATATCCCGACAAAATTTTCAAAGGAAATATTGATAAAATTTTAAATGTATTAGACCCAACAAATAAAGTCATGAAGGTCAGAGTAATATTATCAAACGATAATTACCTTTTGAAACCTCAAATGTTTACAAGAGTAGTAGTCACTAATAAGGAAAACAAACAAGCCTTATGTATTCCAAACGAAGCTTTAATTTTTGATCATAGTCAGAATTTTGTTTTGGTATATAAAGGAAAAGGCTTAGCAGAAATTAGGCATGTACAGATTATAAATACAATTAATAACAAGACTTACTTATCTGGAGGTGTTAGTTTAGGTGAACTAATCGTAGGGTCTGATGCAATTTTAATTTATGATGCATTGAACAATTAATATAGAACCCTATAAAACAATATTATGGTTAAGGTTATAAAGAGTATTATCGCGTTTTCGCTTAAAAATAAATATTTCATTTTATTATCGTCGCTTGCAGTTTTTATTACGGGGATCATTACTTTTAGAAATATGCCCATTGAGGCCTTCCCAGATGTTACAAATACTGAGATCAGTATTATTACTCAGTGGCCAGGAAGAAGTGCTGAAGAAGTAGAAAAATTCATTACAATTCCTATCGAAATTGCCATGAATCCAGTGCAACAAAAGATTAGTCTACGTTCCACTTCAATTTTTGGTTTATCCTATGTTAAAATCATATTCGACGATCAGGTTAAAGATCCTCAAGCAAGGCAGCAAGTCATGAATTTGTTAGCTAATGCTACCCTGCCACAGAGTATCATACCTTCTGTACAACCTCCAACAGGCCCCACAGGTGAGATATTTAGATATTCACTCAGGAGTAAGATCAGAGACGTGAGAGAATTAAAAACTATGCAGGACTGGGTGATCGAGCGTCAATTAAAATCAGTTCCTGGTGTGGGTGATATCACGAGTTTTGGTGGCAAAACAAAAACCTATGAAATTAGGGTAGACCCTGAAAAATTAACTTCTCTCGGAATAACACCTTTAGATGTATTTACCGCCGTTCAAAAAACAAATATCAATATTGGAGGCGATATGATTATTCAAAATAATCAGGCGTTTGTGGTTCGTGGGATCGGGTTATTGAATGATATCAATGAGATTAAAAATATTATCATTCAAAACAATAATGGAATCCCTGTATTGGTAAAAGATGTAGCTGAAGTAGCTATTTCAAATTTGCCCAGATTAGGATTAGTTGCTAGAGCAGATGGCTTAATAGATAGCACTGGTAAAAGAGTTGTTACAAATGAGCCTGATGTTGTTGAAGCAATAGTTGTGATGCGTAAAGGAGAAAACCCATCTAAAGTAGTTGAAGCCGTAAAAGCAAAAATTGAAAAATTAAATAATTCTATTCTTCCGGCCGATACTCAGATTGTTCCCTATTACGACCGTTCAGATTTGATTGATTATGCTACTCATACAGTATTACATAATCTAATTGAAGGGATCTTATTGGTAACACTTTTGGTGTCTTTATTTATGTTTAATTGGAGAACAACTTTGATTGTTTCCATCATCATTCCGATGGCACTTTTGTTTGCATTTATTTGTTTGCATTTAATGGGCATGTCAGCAAACCTGCTTTCATTAGGTGCAGTAGATTTTGGTATCATTATTGACGGAGGCGTTGTGATGGTAGAGGGTATGTTTGTAATACTTGATCACCAAGCCATGGAAATGGGGATGGAAAGATTTAATAAAATTGCCAAGTTAGGATTGATCAAAAAGAATGGTGCACAATTAGGGAAGGCAATATTTTTCGCTAAGGCCATTATCATTACCGGCTTACTCCCAATTTTTGCTTTTGAAAAAGTGGAGGGAAAAATGTTTTCTCCTCTTGCTTATACATTAGGCTTCGCATTATTGGGGGCACTAATTACTACGTTAACATTGGTCCCGGTACTCATTAGTATTCTTTTGAAGAAAAATGTACACGAGAAACATAACCCTTTTGTACATCATCTTACTGGATTTATGCTTAGGGGTTTCTTTAGTGCCTATAAAAGGAAAAAACTTGTGGTAATTATTTCCTTATTGGCAATGATAGCGGGTCTATATTCATTCAAGTATCTTGGATCAGAATTTCTACCCGAATTAAACGAAGGATCTATTTGGCTAAGAGTTCAAACACCTTATAGTATTTCACTTGAAAAATCGGTTGAGGTTTCTACTCAAGTCAAGAATCTGATAATGACATTTCCCCAGGTAAAACATACAGTGTCTCAAACCGGCAGACCAGATGACGGAACAGATGTTGCAGGTTTTTACAATAATGAATTCTCTGTGATACTTTATCCAGAAGAGGAATGGAAACCAAAAATTAGCAAAGAGGAATTGATTAATCAGATGAACAAAAAACTATCATTAATTCCGGGTGCGAATTTAAACTTCTCACAACCGATTATGGATAATGTAGAAGAAGCAGTTTCTGGGGTAAAGGGATCCATTTGCGTTAAAGTATATGGTGACTCTTTGAATTATATGGAAGATAAAATCGATTCTGTTTATAAAATTTTAAGAGGGGTAAAAGGAATTGAAGACTTAGGAGTTATACATAATACAGGTCAGCCAGAATTAGATGTCAACCTCGATCAACAGAAGATGGCCCTTTATGGTGTAGCAACAGCAGATGCAAACGCAGTTGTTGCAATGGCCATTGGCGGACTCGCAGCTTCAACCTTATATGAAGGAATAAAAACATTTGATATTAGGATAAGGCTACCAGAAGAATTTAGAAAAACGCCTGAGGACATTGGTAATCTCTTAGTTCCAACACAAAATGGTTCAAAAGTGCCTATCAAAGAAATAGCAACGATTACACAGAAAACGGGTGCTTGTTTAATTTATAGAGACGATAATGAGCGTTATTCGGCAGTAAAATTTTCTGTACGCGACAGAGATATGGGAAGTGCCATAGCAGAGGCTCAAGAAAAAGTTAATTCAAAAGTAAACTTAAAGAGAGGATATAGTATGGTTTGGCAAGGCGATTTCGAAAATCAACAGAGAGCTGAAAAAAGGTTAATTCAAGTTGTTCCAATAAGTTTGTTGCTCATTTTCCTTTTACTATTCGCCATGTTCGGTAATTTAAAAGATGCAGGCTTGGTATTTTTGAACGTGCCATTTGCAATAGTCGGAGGCTTATTAGCACTCCATATCACTGGAACTAATTTCAGCATTTCTGCAGGTATCGGATTTATTGCCTTATTCGGAATCTGTATTCAAGACGGGGTTTTATTGATTACTGTTTTTAAGCAAAATCTAGAAAAAATACATGGTGCTTCAAATACCCTTTTTAGTGCCATCAAGTTGGGCGTAAATTCTAGGATTAGACCAGTTATGATGACGGCAATGATGGCCGCAATTGGATTATTCCCTGCTGCCATATCACATGGAATTGGATCTGAAAGTTCCAGACCGTTAGCCAGAGTAGTAATTGGGGGTATTCTTTGTGCAATGATATTTTCACTTTGGGTGTTTCCTCTTATTTTTGCTTGGGCGTATAAGAATGTAGATACTAAGCATCAGAGTGAATTTTTAGAAAAATAATATTCACATTAAAATGATTAATTCTGCTAAGAGACGCTATTTAAATAGTGATCTCTTAGCAATATCTTATGATTTGTCATATCGAATTGTTGTAAATTCGTTGGTTCTACTTCAGAAATGTTCTTGGAGTATTTCTCTTATTCAACTAGATGAAAAAATATTTTTGAGTAAAGTGAACAAGGTTAAAATCAAGCCATATGACGAAATCAATAAGAAAATATTTTTTGATTCAGTTATCATTTACAATTTTTTTGGGGTGTACGGTGTATGATTCTCTCGCTCAAAAAACAAGTATATTAGATTCAATTTCAATTTCATTAAAGCAAGCCGAAACAAGATTTTTGGATTCGAATTTCCTACTTCTAGCAGCACATTACAATGTAAACGCGCAGACCGCTTTGATTGAACAAGCCAAAACATGGGATAATCCGACTTTAAATTTAGATAAAGCCATTTCGGCTAATGGGCAATTATTTCCGCATGGTAAGAACGCTGATGGCACTTACAATGGACAATATTTTGTTCAGATTCAACAGCTAATCAAAACTGCGGGCAAAAGAGGAAAAATAATTAGTCTTGCAACTACCAATGCAAGGTTAAGCGAATTACAACTACAAGATGTTATTAGGAATTTAAAATATCAGCTGAGAATAGATTATTATAATATTCTACAACAGCTTGAGCAAAAGAAAATCTATGATGGGCAACTTGTTCAATTAAAAAAATTATTATCGGGGATGCAGGCACAACTTAATGCCGGCAACATTGCTCAGAAAGACTATTTAAGGATCCAAGCACTAGAAATTTCATTAGAACAGGATATAACCGATTTGAAAAAGCAGATGGCTGACAACCAAAATGATTTAAAAACTCTTTTACGGATTAAAGAGAATGTATTTGTAAAGCCATCAGAAAGTTTAAATGAAATGAATCCTATTTTGAATATTGTTTCAAATGAGATCTTATTTGATACTGGAAAGATATATAATCCTTCTTATCAGTTACAACAGATCCAAACACTTTATCAGCAACAAAATCTTAGCTACCAAAAATCATTACGGATTCCCGACCTTACCCTTGGTCCTAATTTTGATAGAAATTCTAATTTCGCACCTAAATATGTTGGACTAGCAATTTCAATACCCTTACCAATTTTAAATAGCAATAAAGGCAATATAAAATCTGCAGAATATAGTATTAAACAACAAGAAGCATTTACAAGCAATGCAGAAACTGAATTAAGAAATAATATCAGTAATGCATACAATAAACTTTTATTAACCATAAATCAAACCAATTCATCTCAGAAGGAGTTTTATGAAAAATATCAATTGATGTACAATAATATACTTCAGAGTTATCTACAAAAGCAAATCAACCTTTTGGAGTTTCTAGATTTTTTTAATGATTACACAGACTCACAGATTCGTCATCTACAACAACAACTGAACCTTCAGTTAGCGAAACAAGAATTAAACTTTCAAACAGGAATCGATCTATTAAAATAATTATTTTATACGTATTTAGATCTATAGATATATGAATAAATATTTAGTCGTTTTAGCAAGCATGATCACAATCGGGTTTATTTCTTGCTCGGAAAAAAAAGAGAACAAAGAAGCGCTTAAGAAATTTGTGTTAAGTGATACTATGTCGAAGATGATTACCATTGATTCAGTCTCAAGTTGCTATATTGATAACGCAATTACACTCAGTGGAGTAGTGAGTTTTAATGAAAATAGTGTAAATAAAGTATTCCCAAGAAGTAGTGGACAGGTTGTAGAATGTAAAGTTACCCTTGGAGATAAGGTACAGGCTGGCCAAATTCTGGCAGTTTTAAAAAGTGCAGATGTAGCTGGAAACTATGCTGATCTAAGTAGTGCCAATGCCGATATAAATATTGCTAAACGCCAAATGGATAATACTGAAGCCTTATATAAAAATGGAATTGCAAGTGAAAAAGAGTATACGGAGGCTAAACAGAATTACGAAAAAGCTTTATCTGCAAAAGGTAAAATCCAATCCATTATTAGTATTAACAGCGGTAATGGAAGTAATGCAGGTGGCACCTATAATCTTATCTCTCCCATCAACGGGTATATTGTTGAAAAAAAAGTAAATACGGGTAATTTCATCAGGGCTGATATGGGAGATAATCTTTTTACGATTTCAGATTTGAAAAATATTTGGATAAATGCTAATGTTTTCGAAGCAGATATTCCGAAAGTAAAAGAGGGATACAAAGTAGAGGTAACTACACTCGCCTACCCTGATAAAAAAATGACCGGAACGATCGACAGGATGAGTCAGGTATTGGATCCATCTAACAAAACATTAAGAGTGAGGATCAGGTTAGAAAATCCAGATTTATTGTTACGTCCAGAAATGTTTGCAAGAGTAATTGTTTCAAATAAAGAAAATAAAAAAGCGATTTGTATTCCAACAAAAGCTTTGATCTCATTAAATGGAAAATCGTTTGTAGTGACCTACAAATCAAATAGTGAAATGAAAATTGCAGAAGTGAATATTTTAAAAACTGGTGGAGATCAAACATATTTGATAGATGGCGTTGTACCTGGTGAAAAAATAATCATACAAAATCAATTATTAATTTTTCAACAGTTATTAAATCAGTAATTATTGATCGGTATTAATGCTGACACAATTTTTTATTTTCTAAAACTAGCAGATGGTTAATCTCATTAAATCACTAATACATTTCTCGCTTAGGCATCGCTATTTTGTTTTTTTTATGACCGCGATCCTCGCTGGTATTGGTTTTGTGAGTTACCAAAACACTCCTATTGAAACTTTTCCAGATGTTACCAATACGCAAATTATCATCATTACCCAGTGGACTGGAAGAAGCGCAGAAGAAGTAGAAAAATTTGTGACAATTCCGTTAGAGACTGCCTTGAATTCGGTGCAAAGAAAATCCAATTTAAGAACAACATCTTCTTTCGGGTTATCCTATGTTAGATTGATTTTCGATGACGATGTAACTGATGAATTTGCTCGCCAACAAGTACTAAGCCGAATCGGCAATGTGGAACTCCCCGATGGAATC
>JAYUFN010000072.1:0-2386 GCA_043738705.1 Bacteroidota bacterium | reverse complement strand
ATACGTGCAGTACCCATTTCATGGATACCGTGACCCATGGCATGGCCTGAATCGTGAGTTTTAATTTCCTTCACTCCTGCTGCTTCAAACATCGCTACCAGATCATCAACGATTGCTTTACGCATTTTCTTTTCATTGTCTTTCAGTTCCGCATCCATTGATAACACAGGTAGCCCCCATTTATCTTTTACAGTTGCATCAAGTGTTATTTTATTCTCATGGTACGGTAATATCTCTCCAAACCCACCGGCACCGATTGTCCAACCTCCAGGTTCAGTTATTGCTTCTTTAAAACCCGAACCAATATTCATCTCCGCAATTTCTCTGCTCCAACTTGTTCTGCTTGCGGCACCTTGATATCCATACCCACGAAGGAAGTCGCGTTTATCGCCAGATAAGTTTGCAAATCTTGGAATATAAAATCCATTCGGTCTTCTTCCAGAATAATAACTGTCTTCAAATCCTTCTACTTTACCCGATGCGCCCAAATTATAATGATGGTCCATAATATTGTGGCCCAATTCTCCACTGCTACTGCCTAATCCATCTTTCCAAACGTCGGTAGCAGAATTCATCAATACCCATGCTGAATTCAATGCAGAAGCATTTAGAAAAACAATCTTTGAATTAAAAGTATAAGTCTTATTAGTTTCTGCATCTAGCACTTCTACACCTTTTGCTTTTTGGGTATTCTTATCATATATAATCTTGGTTACAATACTCCAAGGTCGAACAGTTAATTTTCCTGTTTTCATTGCTGCAGGTAGTGTAGAAGATTGTGTGCTAAAGTATCCACCAAAAGGACAACCTTCCCAGCACCTATTTCTAAATTGACAAGCGGTTCTACCAGGGATCGCTTCTGTTAAATTAGCAACTCTGCCAATGATCAGATGCCTGCTATTTTTAAACTGCGTTTTAATCCTTGAAGCAACATCTTTTTCTACACAATTCAAATCCATTGGAGGCAAAAAATGTCCATCTGGCAAATGCGGTAGTCCTTCTTTTGATCCACTAATACCAGCAAATTTCTCTACATAATCATACCATGGAGCAATCTCCTTATAACGAATAGGCCAATCTATTGCCACGCCATCTTTCGCATTTGCTTCAAAATCAAGATCACTCCAACGATAACTCTGACGGCCCCATAAGATAGATCTTCCGCCTAATTGATAACTTCGCCACCAAGTAAATGGTTTCACTTCTGTATAAGGACTTTCAACTTCATTTACCCATGAATCCATTACTGCTTCTTGAGCTGCCCAACCTCTATGTATTACCGGATATTTTTTCTTTTGTTCTTCCGTAGTATGTCCGCGATGTTCAAATTGCCAGGGATCTTTAGTGGCGCTCGCATAATCCTTAATGTGTTGATAATCACGACCTCTTTCGAGCATTAAAACACGCAGACCTTTCTCTGTTAATTCTTTTGCAGCCCATCCTCCGCTAATTCCTGAGCCTATCACAATGGCATCGTAGGTATTTTGATCTTGGGATTTATTATTAATATAAGCAGAATCGTTTGGCATGTCGTTAGATTTATTAGTTGCGTTAAAAAACAAAAACTAAATCTAAAGCTTTATTACCAAATTTGAAACTACATTTTGTTCGATTGTAGCGGCTCAAATACTAACGGGAGTTAGTGCGTATTGAAGGTCATTAATTTAAAATGGGTTAATCTTTCTCTTTTAACAAAGTAATAAAGTCTTTTTTAGTAGCCCACTCTTTACTTTCTTCGATCCATAAGCAAACATGATCCTTAATATCATTCAACGATTTCCACGCATCATTGATCAGATGAAAATTATTCTCCGGAAATTCATCTTTGGTGAATTTTTTACCAAGCTTGGCCACGATCTTTCCATTTTTTTTCCGAAAGGCATTGTCAAAGAATTTACCAAGGGGTGCTTTAGATTTTCCGAAAAAGCAATTTCCGAGAATTACACCCAAAACTTTTTCTTTTTTGGTGTCGATAATTACGTTTTGGTATAAGTATGCAATTATTTCACCTTCTTTGTTTATAATCGAGTTCATAAGCGAAATTACTATTCTACTGCATTTATCAAAAATTAATTCTCAAATCTATTACCATCCATTCAAATAGGTTTCAATACGTATAAATTTTTGCAACAAATACTTCTCTAATAAAAAGGCAGTTTGATCACTCATTTGATTGACCAATTAATTTGAATTTTTTATTAAAATAGTTGATAGCTAGTAAAGATCCCATCACTCCAAAAACAGATAGACCAACAACTCCCCTACTATACAATACACTCCAATGAATTTGAAAATGGAAAATGGTTTTTATGAGAATGACTGATACACTTCCCAAATACCCGAAGGAATCGGCCAAATACATTAGGAAACCAACATTTCCGGAGAT
>JAYUFN010000071.1:0-6649 GCA_043738705.1 Bacteroidota bacterium | reverse complement strand
TACACCCAAATGCATCAATTGGTGCTGATGGATTTGGATTCAGGCCAAGTGTTGATGGAAGAGGATTAGTAAAAATTCCACATATTGGAAATGTAGTACTTGGCAATTATGTTGAAGTTGGATCTTGCACATGTATTGATCGTGCGAAATTTAGTTCTACTATTATTGGCGATGGTACAAAACTTGATAACCTTGTTCAGATTGGGCATAATAGTAAAACGGGGCGGTCTTGTTTAATGGCTGGTAGCAGCGGTCTTGCTGGTTCTGTTACTCTAGGCGATGGAGTGATTATTGGAGGAGGCACCTGTGTGAGTGATCATATAACTGTTGGTAATGGAGTTCTTATTGGGGGTATGGCTGGCGTGATGAATGATGTACCCGATGGAAAAAAAGTTTTAGGTTTCCCTGCTGTTGATGCAAGGGACTGTTTAAGGCAATGGGCTTATTTAAAAAATGCAGTAGCAAAAAAAGAATAGGATAAAAAAGAAGCGTCCTTCATGGAGCGCTTCTTTTTTATATTGTAAAGGAATCTGCTTCCCGATAAGCTTTTATCAATGCAATTTCGCCTTCTTTACCAGGGAGTGCAATACCGTGTTCCATTCCTAGTACTCCCTTATAACCTTTGCTGTGTATGTGTTTGAAAATATTCTTGTAATTAATTTCTCCTGTTCCCGGCTCGTTTCTTCCTGGATTATCCCCGATCTGAAAATAACCGATCTCATCCCATGCCCGATCGATATTCGGAATCATATCTCCCTGATTGCGTTGCATATGATACATATCAAAAAGTATTTTACAAGCAGGACTATTAATCGATTTGCACAAAGCAAAAGTTTGGTCGGATTTACGAAGGAATAATTCGGGGGTATCACTCAGCGGTTCTAGTACCATCACCAAATTATTTTTTTCGAAAATTTCTGTGGCTCTACGCAAGGTATCAATCACATTTGCCAATTGAAAATCAAGCGAAATACTATGATCATAATTACCAGGCACCACGGTCATATATTTTGCATTACAACGTTTTGCAACTTCCACAGCTTGTTTACAACGTGCAACAAATTTTTCTTTCCATTCTTTATTGCCACTTGTCATAGAAATGTGTAAGGGCCAATTATCAAAATTAATTACAAAAACACCCATCTGCATTCCTAGATTAGCCATCGCGGCACCGATCTTTTGTTGATCTTCGGGTTTGCGATCCATCATGCCATTATCTTCCATAGCCCTGAAGCCTACACTGTACGCAAATTTTATTTGATCAATAAAATCTTTTCCTGCAAGATTATTAAACATTCCATCATGAATTCCATAATAGCATTTAAATGGCGTACTATCTTCCCAATGATCCTGATTTTTGTTTGCTGCTATTGCGCTTGTTGCAGTAATCATTGATCCGCCCACCAAAAGGCTTTGTTGCATAAATTTTCTACGTTGCATGGTTTAAATATTAGTTACTAAATTTAACAAGAACAATTTAAATTAACAGCTTGTACCGTAATTATATTTTACTACTTTGCTTTTTATGCATAGTCATTATATCCTTCAGTCAGAAAAGAAAATTTAGCTTCTCCCAAAACAAGATGGGGTCTAATTTCAGTATGGTATTAATAGCATCCGATTCCGCACTTGCTTCAAGAATTGCCACTAATTGTTTTGCATTGGTTGATTCCTTTGTACATATCTATAGTGATTACGAAACAATGAGTGAATTGAGTATGCTTAGTAATGATGCAGGTTATGAGCCAAAAAAAGTAACACCCGCATTATGGGATATGTTACTTCAATCTGATTATGCCTATAAAAATAGCAAAGCCAGTTTTGATATTAGTGTAGGCCCGTTAAGTTTAATTTGGCGCAAAAGCAGGAGAGAAAAAATATTCCCAACTCAAAAACAGATCGATTCTTTGTTACCCCTTATTGGTTTAAATAAAATGACACTTGATCCCTTTAACCATCTAGTTACACTTCAGAAAAAAGGGATGCGTTTAGATCTTGGCGGAATTGCAAAGGGATATATTGCCCAACAAGTGGTTAATTATCTTAAGCAAGCTGGGATTTCATCATCACTTGTGGATGCAGGAGGAGATATTGCAACGGGTGACGCGCCCCCCGATTCAAAGGGATGGATTGTAGGAGTGAATATTCCTGAAACCACCGATGATTTGATGAGTTCCAGATTATTATTGAGTAATATGGCAGTTGCCACATCCGGAGATGTATATAGATATTTGGAACATAATGGAAAAAAATATTCTCATATTACTGATCCCAGAACAGGATATGGTGTTACATTCCAAAGAAATGTTACAGTTATTGCAAAAGATGGCACAACAGCCGACTGGCTTGCAACTGCTTGTAGTATCCTATCGATCAGGGATGCAAAGAAAATAGCTAGTAAGCAAAATGCTTACTTATTGATTAGTACTATTGAAAATGGAAAAATAAGGACTTATGAAAACAAAGGGTTCGATCGTTTTTGGAAGAAATAATTATCAATAATTGGAAGCCATCAATCTTATTATTCCTTAACTTAAACCTTTAAAAAAAACAAGTGAAACGATTTGCAAGCCTTGCATTCTTACTTTATTGTACTGGAATATTTGGTCAAACTAATAAGGCTGTATATAAACCCTATACGCAAATCATAACTGGCAGTTCGCAGCAATTCAAAATGATTCCGATACCGGCAGGAAGTTTCACAATCGGTAGCCCTCTTACAGAATCAAAAAGAAATGAAGACGAGGGGCCTCAAAAAAAGATTACCCTCTCAGCATTTTGGATGGGTGAAACAGAAGTAACAAGAGACGCTTTCGATGTTTTTTTAAAAGACGATCAAACTAGCCAGAATTCAGATGTAGATGCAATTACAAGACCTAGCCCTCAATATGTTGATCTTACTTGGGGAATGGGTAAAGAGGGGGGTTATCCGGCTAACAGCATGAGCCAGAGAGCTGCAATTATGTATTGCAGATGGCTTTATAAAACAACGGGAGTGTTTTATAGATTACCTACAGAAGCGGAGTGGGAATATGCATGCAGAGCCGGTACAACCACGAAATATTTTTTTGGTGACGATGTGAAATTATTGAAAGAATATGCATGGGACAAAGAGGCGGGCGATGATAAATATGAAAAAGTAGCGCAAAAAAAACCAAATCCATGGGCTCTTTACGATATGCTAGGGAATGTGCTAGAGTGGACATTAGATCACTATACCCCCAACAGGTACAAAAGCATTAGCGATAATGCGAAAGATCCCATCATTGAACCCAATTCATCTAAATATCCGAAGGCATTACGAGGCGGAAGTTTTATGGAAAGTGGTAGCGATTTCAGGAGTGCAAAAAGATTTAAATCAGATCCAAGTTGGAATAGAAGAGATCCTCAAATTCCTAAAAGCAAATGGTGGTTAACTGAAGCTAAGAATGTTGGCTTTAGATTGGTGCGTCCAGATGAGCAACCATCTGCAAAAGAAATTAATCAATTTTTTCAAAAATATCTTGGCTTGTAAACTTTAAAAATAAACCATTATGTCTAACGATTCGCTGAACAATTCTCGCAGAGATTTTGTAAAAAAATCTTCACTCATTGCGGGTGGTCTAATTGCAGCCCCGTTTATAACGCGGGCTAACTTCTTTTCTGGTGCTACCGACGAAATTAAAATTGTGTTGGTAGGTTGTGGTGGCAGAGGAACTGGCGCTGCCATGCAAGCACTATTGAGTAAGCAAAATGTAAAATTAGTAGCCATGGCGGACGCTTTTCGGGACAACCTTGATAACTGTTTCAAATCATTGATTGAAGAAGCAAAGAGTGATGGTAAAGGTCTTGAGAAAAAGATTGATGTTCCTGAAGAAAGAAAATTCACCGGATTTGATGCCTATAAAAAAGCAATTGCTCTCGCAGATGTTGTAATCCTTACAACGCCTCCCGGATTCCGTCCTATTCATTTTGAAGAAGCTATTCAACAAAATAAGCATGTTTTCATGGAGAAACCAGTAGCTACAGACCCTGCAGGTATTCAGCGTGTATTGGCAACTGCTTTAATTGCCAAGCAAAAAAAATTGAACGTAGTAGTTGGTTTACAAAGACACTATCAGAATTCATATCGCGAAATGTATAAGCGTAAAGAAATGATTGGCGATATCACTTCGGCGCAAGCATGGTGGAATAATGATGGCGTATGGGTTCGTCCGCGTAAAGCTGGTCAAACCGAAATGGAATACCAAATGCGGAACTGGTATTATTTTAACTGGCTTTGTGGTGATCATATTACCGAACAACATATCCATAATTTAGATGTAATCAACTGGTTCAAAGGCGGACATCCAGTAAAAGCTCAGGGAATGGGCGGTCGTCAGGTACGCAAAGGAAAAGAGAATGGTGAGATTTTTGATCATCATTATGTTGAATTTCAATATGCAGACGGCTCTATTCTGAATAGTCAATGCCGCCATATTCCTGGTACTTCCAGTAAAGTGGATGAATTATTAGTAGGTACAAAGGGAAAGATTTTCTGTGGTGCTGGAAAAATTGTAGATGCCAAAGGAAACCCTATCTATCAATACGATATGAAGGGAGAAAATAATCCCTATCAAACTGAGCATGATGAATTATTTGCTGCTATCGTAAAGAGCGAATACAAATTTGCTGATGCTGAAAATGGTGCGATGAGTACCATGACTTCAATACTCGGAAGAATGGCAACTTATAGTGGACAGATCATTGATTGGGATAAAGCGATTAATTCAGGAATCGACATTCATCCAAAAAATTATGCGTGGGATGCAGTGCCACCAATAGTTCCAGGGCCTGATGGCTATTATCCGATAGCGGTTCCGGGAGTTACTAAGTTTATTTAGTGCAAAAGTCAAAAGTCAAAAAAAACTCTAACCTTTTGACTTTTGACTTTTAACTTATTACACGTCATTAATTTTTTGTAAAACTTGTTTTTCTAGGTCTTTAACTTTACTGTCTGTATAATATTCGTAAGTAAAATTGCCTCTTTCTTCTTCTTCTGTAGCTGGCTGATCTTCTTTTTTTTTCCATCCCATCAGAATATATTGTGCTCTTACTTTATCTCTTTGTTCAACCGAATGTATTCCCAGATAGTCTGAATTCCATTTTCCTAATAACCATACTTTATGCTCTGCCTTGTATACAACAATTCCTTCCTTATTACGATGCATTTTGATACGATAGAGAATTTTACTTTTTTGATAAAAAAAGTATCCGAATGACACAAATATTACGAGAGCCCCAAGCAAGTTTTGGTTATTTAAAAAACTATTTACGATAGAATAAACTTCATTCATTTTTCGAAATTGATATTTTTATTCCTACTACCTTCTGCTTGCGATTAATAAATTAAGATCAGTAAATTTCAGATCAAATTTTTGACTGATATAGATATCTGTTAATGCTCCCTTGAACAAATAAATTCCTTCACGCAAATTAAAATTATGCCAAACCATTTCTTCAAGGCCTCCTTCGTCACTAACTTCTAATATTAATGGCATCAAAATATTACTTATTGCCTGACTAGCAGTTCTTGCAAAACCGCTTGGAATATTTGGTACACAATAATGGATCACTCCATGTTTTAAAAAAGTAGGGTTTTCATGGCTTGTCAATTCACTCGTTTCAAAACACCCGCCACGATCTATCGCCACATCAATGATAATACTTCCCGGACGCATAGCAGCAACCATTTCTTCGGAAACCACAATCGGCGCCCTACCATACTCGTTACTAATAGCACCCACCGCTACTTCGCAGGTTTTTAATTGTTTTGATAAGATTCTTGGTTCGAGAACAGAAGTCCAAATACGCTGGCCTAGATTATTTTGTAATTGTTTTAATCTAGTAACATTATTATCAAAAACTTTTACAGAAGCACCTAACGCGAGCGCGTTTCTTGTTGCAAACTCGCCAACAATCCCTGCACCTACGATCACCACTTTAGTTGGAGGAATTCCGCTAATCCCTCCCAACAAAACACCTTTACCTTTATTGAAGCTACTGAGGTACTGACCTGCTATCAACATCACGGCACTTCCAGCAATCTCGCTCATACTTCTTACAATCGGATAGGTACCACTATCATCTTTGAAATTTTCGAACCGCAAAGCCGTAATCCGTTTCGACATCATTGTTTCGATATGATGTTTTTTTAGTGCTGATAAATGTATTGGAGAAATAATAGTTTGATTCATCTGTAAAAAAGGTAAGTCCTCCTCAACAGGAGGAGCACTTTTTACCAAAATTGGAGCTTTATAAATCTCAGCTTTATCATAAACAATTTTCGCTCCTGCTTCTGCATAATCCTGATCAGTATAATTACTTCCGTCACCTGCTTTATGCTCTACAGAAACATGATTCCCATTTGCGACCAATACGCCAACAGCATCAGGTGTCAACGCAATTCTGTTTTCCTGAAATGCGATCTCTCTAGGAATACCAATAAATAATTTTTCTCCCTGCGGTTTAACATCTAATGTTTCTTCCATAGTCTCATACATGAAAGATGCACTGATAGCTGGTTTAGAAGTAGCCATGGTTTTTAATTGGTTGAAATGAAATTGTAAATTCTAGGTTTAAAATTAATTGATTTGAAGAAGAATTATCAGCTTCCTTAGTTAATTGAAGT
>JAYUFN010000070.1:0-2392 GCA_043738705.1 Bacteroidota bacterium | reverse complement strand
CAGGGGAATGTGCCAATGCCACAGATTTTACTGCAACCAGATGATTAGTATCCGTTCCGATTGTTACACTTAAATTACCCCGACTCCAACTTTCAACTTCAAAAGGCTGATAACGCAAATTTGCAAAACCGTAACTTTTCAATAAATTATAAGTATAGGTTTCTGCTTTTTTTCCATTTGCAGAACCTGTTAAACGGTGACCAATAGTACTAGTGGCCTCTTTCAAAGTTTCATAAGCCATTGAATGATCCAATACTTCTTTATTAATATTTCCAAAAATGGTTTTCCACTCTTGCTTTTCCTGAGCGTTTACGTATTTAATATTAGCGATAATAGCTAATAAAAAAATAAAAGTAATTTTCTTCATGCGTTAATTTCTTAAAGAGTCAATTGAATAAAGCAGCTTCACAATTTAACAGTCATTTAAATAAAGAATCAAAAAATGTTATGACAAACGGAATAATTTTGATTCAGGCAAAATCGATACCCTATTTCCAGTAATTTTACAAATACTAAATAATATTTCCTTTTAAAAAAATAAACTATGGAAAATAACACAAATAATGCGGAAGGTAAATGCCCTATTACAGGCGCGTCTGCCCCATCTGCAAAACAAAGTACCACTGGTAGTGGTACTAGAAACAGTGACTGGTGGCCAAATCAGTTGAGGTTGAATATACTTCGTCAACACTCTTCCTTGTCCAATCCAATGGATGATTCGTTCAACTATGCAAAGGAGTTCAAATCGCTTGATCTGAAAGCAGTGAAGAAAGATATCTACGATTTAATGACCAATTCACAAGACTGGTGGCCGGCAGACTATGGTCATTATGGACCTTTCTTTATTCGTATGGCATGGCATAGTGCAGGCACTTACCGTACAGCAGATGGTCGTGGTGGTAGTGGTGCAGGTACGCAACGCTTTGCTCCATTAAACAGCTGGCCTGACAATACAAACCTAGATAAGGCACGTTTATTATTATGGCCTATCAAAAAGAAATATGGCAAGAAACTATCTTGGGCAGATTTGATGATCCTTACTGGAAATTGTGCTTTAGAGTCGATGGGCTTTAAAACATTTGGGTTTTCTGGTGGTCGTGAAGATGTTTGGGAACCACAAGAAGATGTAAACTGGGGTTCCGAGCGTGAATGGTTGGGAGATAAAAGATATACTGGTGATCGTGATTTAGAAAATCCTTTAGCTGCGGTTCAAATGGGATTGATTTATGTAAATCCAGAAGGACCTAACGGAAATCCTGATCCAATTGCATCTGCACGTGATATTCGTGAAACCTTTGCACGCATGGCAATGAATGACGAAGAAACGATAGCACTTTGTGCAGGTGGGCATACTTTTGGTAAAACTCATGGTGCTGCAGATCCTAGTAAATATGTTGGAAAAGAGCCAGCAGCTGCAAGTATTGAAGAGCAAGGCCTAGGTTGGAAAAATACTTTGGGCGCTGGTAATGCAGAAAATACGATAACCAGTGGTTTAGAAGGCGCATGGACTACTACCCCAACTAGTTGGAGTAATAATTACTTTGAGAACTTATTTGGTTTTGAATGGGAATTAACTAAGAGTCCAGCCGGTGCCCATCAATGGAAACCAAAAGCTGGTGCTGGTGCTGGAACAGTTCCGGATGCGCATGATTCGTCCAAGAGCCATGCTCCAACCATGTTAACTACAGATTTAGCTTTGAGACTTGATCCAGTTTATGGGCCAATTTCAAAACGCTTTTATGAAAACCCAGATCAATTTGCAGATGCATTTGCGAGGGCATGGTTTAAGCTAACACATCGTGATATGGGTCCACTTTCACGTTATATTGGTTCTGAAGTGCCGACAGAAGTTTTGATCTGGCAAGATCCAATACCAGCAGTAACCCATCAATTAATTGACGCAAACGATATTGCTCTGTTAAAAACAAAGCTACTTGACGCTGGTCTTTCTGTTTCTGAATTAGTAGCTACTGCTTGGGCTTCTGCTTCTACGTTCCGGGGATCGGATAAACGTGGTGGGGCAAATGGCGCTCGCATTCGTTTGGCTCCTCAAAAGTATTGGGAAGTAAATAATCCGGCACAATTGTCGAAAGTATTAGATACCATTGAAAGTATTCAAAAGCAATTCAATGCGGCACAAACAAGTGGCAAATTGGTTTCTATGGCCGATTTGATTATTTTGGGTGGGTTTGCAGCAATCGAAAAAGCAGCTAAGAATGCAGGGATTGATGTGCATACGGCTTTTACACCTGGCAGAACAGATGCATCTCAAGAACAAACTGATATAGAATCATTTGCTGTTCTTGAACCAGTTGCTGATGGCTTCCGCAATTATATCAAACCAAAGTGTACCGTTTCTGCAGAATAAATGCTGATTGATAAAGCACAATTG
>JAYUFN010000069.1:0-2393 GCA_043738705.1 Bacteroidota bacterium | reverse complement strand
AAAAAACAAAGGATGATTTCTCTCCTTTATTTTTTTAAAATACCAATCAATTGTAAACTATTTTTCAACTTCAACTACTCGCTGTCTTTTGTTTCGGAGCAATAATAAAAATCCAGCAGTAATCAAGGTTGAAGAGGTAGCAATTAACCCAATTGCAATTAGAATCCACTGTTTTGTTATATTAATGTAAACTAAACTGATTGCAGCTAAGAGCAATAGTAGTACAATAACCAATTTGTAATTCATAGGGCTTTTTTAGGGGAAAGAAATTTGAATTAGCAAATAAAACACTAAATAAAATATTATTTCACGGTGAAAACACCGAAAATTTTCCACAAAAACACCGAGAAATTCTATTTCAAGCGAATCTGTGCCTTTATCAGAGCAGAATCGTACTTATTGGCTATCTCAAAGTATCCTTCCGTTCTCCAGATTTGCCTGGCCATTAATATCTGCAAACGTTGAATAATTTGTGTTCTTTCCTTTTCAGAAAAAGGAGTTAACACAATATTGTCGTGTATCTGAGCAAATTGTTTTAGTTCTTCCAGTTCTTTAATACCGGGCACAAATTCAGTTAACATTGTGGCCGGATTTGCAATATGATCGAATTTTGTTCGGTTTTGAAGATAATATTGATATACAAAACTATTCAGTGTATTCTTATAATATAGCCGCAAAATATTATCCCTTACATTGGCAGTATCGATCGAAATAAATATGTCGGGCGTTATTCCACCACCCCCATAAACCAAATGTCCTGCGGGCGTTTTAAAAGATTTACTCTTGGGCTTTACCGTATCTTCTTTCAACATTGACCCATTATGAAATCTGTTGAGTAATTCCTCATTATAAGCTTCATGATCCTTCCCGTATGGCTTCTGAATATTTCGGCCCAAGGGTGTAAAATACCTTGCAATGGTTAATCGTACCGCACTCCCATCCGACAATTGAAACTGTTGCTGTACCAAACCTTTTCCAAATGTTCTTCTGCCAATGATGGTTGCCCTATCCCAATCCTGTAAAGCACCACTCAACACTTCACTCGCTGAAGCTGACCCCTCATCCACCAGTACCACTAGTTTTCCAGTTTCGAAAAGACCCTCTTTTTTACATCGATATTCTACTCTTTGCTGATGATCCCCTTCTGTATACACAATGAGTTTATCATCACTTAAAAATTCATCCGCAATAGCAACCGCTTCTTTCAATAATCCTCCCCCATTACCCCTTAGATCCAATATCAACTTCTTCATTCCCTGCTTCTGTAATTCACCCATGTTTACCATAAATGCTTCATAAGAACGGTTTGCAAAACGATTAATTCTGATGAAGCCTGTTTCTTTATCTAACATATAAGCAACATCAATAATCGGCACGGGAAATGAAGCCCTATCGATCGTTTTGTCTATTATTTCCTTAGCCCGAAAAATCTTAATTTTTACTTTTGTTCCCGGTTCGCCTTTAATCAACGAACGAATTAGATCAAATTTTACATGCTTGCCAGCTATCAAAATACTATCGTTAATAGCTATAAACTTATCTCCCACTTGTATACCTGCTTTTTCCGAAGGACCCGTTTTAATAACATTCATCACATTCACAGTATCGTTAAACAGTTGTAATTCAACCCCAATGCCGCTGATATTGTCCATTAGATGCTCTTCCGACTCATTCAAATTAGCAGCAGGTATCAGAATTGAGTGGGGATCTAAATGCATTAATAATTGATTTACAGCAAGTTGATTGATGCTATCCGAAGCAAACTTATCTACATATCTTTCCTTAATCAGATCAACAACTTCCTGCAGAGAAGTGGCTTTATTGAAATTTATAAAACGATTCCCTGAGGTTCGCTCCTTTAACTGATAGCCAATTAACATTCCCAAAATCATGATTATTGAAAACAAAAAAGGTAACCAAACTTGTAATTTTTTACTTCCCATAAACGATACTTCTTGTAACTTGAATTAGAATGCGAATATCAGTATTAATGGCTGAATCAAGTATAAAGGTTTGTTGTTTCGGATGAATGGTATAAGTTGCACTTTGTTTTGACAGATAGCATTAAAGAAGAATTTAAGGACTAGAAAAATTAAGATTATGTCAGCTAAATTGATTGCAGATAGTGGTGCCACCAAATGCGAATGGTGCTTATTGATAGATGGCAAGAAGAAGATAAAAATAATAACTCCGGGGATTAGTCCGTATTTCCTCAATCAGACTCAGATCGAAGATTTGCTGTTAAAAAATCTAATTCCTAAATTGAATAATAGTTTCATTGAAGAGGTACACTTTTATGGCACAGGGTTAAGTAATATTAACAATGTAGCAATCCTGAAAACGGTTTTGAAAAAACTTTTTAAAAAATCAAAAATATCTATTGAAACGGATCT
>JAYUFN010000068.1:0-6666 GCA_043738705.1 Bacteroidota bacterium | reverse complement strand
TTCCGAATTTCTTATAAAGGAAAATGTAACTCGACACATTATACAAACTAAGTGCAATTAAATTTGAATAAGCAAGACCCATTAGGCCAAAATATTTGATTAGTACAAAATTTAGCGGAATAGACAGTACGGTGTAAAATACATTTGTATAGAAATCAAAGCGCCAGTAATTGGATGTACCAATGATCTGGCCATTTACTCCAGTAGAAAGATCTAAAACTTTTGATAAGCCCATCACAAATACTAGTGGGCTAATAATTTCATAATAACCACTTCCTTTTGATGCCAAGTGGTTTAGAAAATTTACGAGGTTATGGATGTTTAACCAGATGAGTCCGAACATGCCTAGTGCAATTACTAATAAATTAGAAATACTTTTTGCATAAATGCTCGAAATGCGCTGCATGTCTTTATTCTTCCATGACTCAGCAAGTATGGGGATGCTGATCGAAGTAAGGCTTCTTTGTGGTATTTCCATTGCTGCCGAAACATATAAGGCAATTGAAAAAATACCGGTCTCCGCCAAACCTCTTAAACCAATCACCAGGAAAGTATCATTGGTACGAGCAAGTACATTCAAAAATTGAACCCCAAAAAGAAACATGCTAAAAGTAAACATGCGCTTCCTTAAACGCTTCGTAACTGAACTGATTGCAATTAAATTAAATTTCCATTTCCCTGACCTAATTAATGATATCAATAAAAAAATGGCAGGTAGTAAGTAGAGTAGGCAGAATAAATGAATAAACTGTTTTAAGTCAATTATTTTAAAGGCAAATAAAATAATTAAGAGAGTCGTTAAAACTCGAATGGCTGTTTCTCGTAAAAAATTAGTGAGTGCCGTTTTCTTTAAACACCAGCCGAAAGCCTCAAGCCACATAAATAGTAATAGGAAAAATGTATAAGGATAAACAGTATAAAAAAATGAGGCGAACTCTGGAGATTTCCCCAGTTTTCGAACAATAAAGTCTCTCGCAAAATATCCCAATAGGCATGTAATTGTAAAGCCAATAGTGCATGCTATTGCGGTTATCATGGGTAGGTCGTTCTTCTCGGGGCCAGTATAATCGTTATAAAATGGGAAAAATTTATAAATCACTGGAAGCGACCCAAGCGTGCATAAAACTGATAGTGTCAGCGAAATATCAATCATTGCTCTTGTCAATCCAATCTCTGCCTGTGTAAAAAAGCGTGGGAAAAGCACTAGTATATTTATCGCCCCGATTATAAAACCAAGGAGGATAAATAGGGAAGACTTAACGCTTTGCTTTTGAATGATTCCCATGGTTGATTATAGATACTTTTTTTTGAAGCGATTCATTAACATTGTAAAGATGGTGGGAAATGCTATACGGCTTTCAGTATACAAAATTTGCTTATTTGCTACGAGTTTTTTTAAATTTTCGATATACCAATCCTTGTGTTTTTCGATGATATAATTTATGATTTCTTGTCTACGAGGTACTGTATCATTCTTTAAAGTGGAATCTGATGTTTGACGATAGTATAAAAGTTTTTCTTGAATCACTTCTACATACCATCCCATTTTGGTAATAGAGATATAGAATTCCCAATCTTCATAACCCATTCTCATGTTTTCGTCGTAGCCACCTACTTTGTCCCAACAACTCTTGCGAACAATAGCACAGGCGGGGCATTCACTAGAGAAAAGAAAATTATAGGCATTGCCACCTCTTGGTCTTGCTACTTCGGTAAAGTCGCCAAATAGTTGAATATGACTAGTTACAACAGCTACTTCTGGTTTTGACTCCAAAACATTTAACGCTTTCTCAAAAAAGCTAGGGTCGAAATAATCATCTGCATCTAAAGCTGCAATAATACTTCCTTTTGCATGTTTCACACCATGATTTCTTGCCGACGACATTCTTCCATTTTCCTTGTGTAAAACAGTTATCCCCTTTTTAGAGATATCATTCAATACATCCAATGTTGCTTGATCAGTAGAGCCATCATTAACCACGATGATCTCAAAATAAGTGTAGCTCTGTTCTTTTAGTTTGCTGATGGTTTCGGGCAAATAAGCCCCATCATTATAGCAAGGTATTACAACAGATATCAAAGGTTTTTGCAACATGCTTTATTTTTTGTAACAGAATATATTTAACTGAACATCGAATTGTGTATTGGTTTGCTTCTCAATAAAAGGATGTACCAATGAGTCGGCAGCATTTCTGATATAAGCTTGAAAGCCTTGCTTGTCAACAATCTCCAATAATTCAGTCAATTGTTTGGTATCAGTAGTCTTTCCATGGTATTCCAAAAACAAATGCTCCACGCGATACATTTCTTCAGCACAGTCAGTAATTACTTTATGTTCGCCGCCTTCAATATCCATCTTTAGAAAATCAATTTTATCAAAACTTTCTAACAAAGTTTTAAAGCGAATGCAAGGCACTGAATTATTATAAGCACCCGTATTTTTTCCATCAATGCGACTCGCTTCTGAGCCATTACCTGAAAAATTTATTTGCCCATCAGTTATCCAAACCGCTGCGGGTTGTGCAATGATATCTTGTAAATGATTGGACTGTATATTTTTTTTGAGCAATTCAAAATTTGCAGCGTCGGGTTCAAATGCCCAAATTTTTGACTTGGGGTAAATGGTCTTGAAGTACAAAACACTCAATCCAATATTAGCGCCACAATCCAAGATGATGGGATCATCGTTGGTAGCTTTGAAATGATACATTTCTTTCAAGAACAATTCTCTGTAGGTATGTAATACTTCATAGGGTCGTTTATAATTGATGATGCCAATAGGGAGTTTTTTTTGCTTAATGCTTTGGTCATCTTCGTGCTTCAGAATTTTTTCTAAAGTCCAGCCAATATCCTTGAATCTACTTGCTTGCCTTTTAGGCTTGAATTTACCTAAGATGCCTTTAACTATATTTGCTATCAAATTGCTCATATTTTTATCAAATTATGATAGATCCATTAATTAGCATTTGCATCCCAGCTTACAGTAAACCAGACTATGTTGTCAGGCTGTTGGAATCCGTAATACAACAAACTTACAAAAGGGTAGAAGTGGTTATTTCAGACGACAGCCCTGATGATTCTGTAAAAATAGCCATTGAGCCCTATAAATCTAAATTAAGCATTGTTTATATGCAAAATAGACCGGCGTTGAAAAGTCCGGCGAATTGGAATAATGCGATTAAACATTCAAAAGGAGATTTTTTTGTTTTATTACACCAAGACGATTGGCTCCATGATTTCGAAGCATTCAATAAATATCTCAAAGCATTTAGGGAAAACCCAAAGGCAGGTTTTATATTTTGCAAAAACACTGCGGTTACAGAAGATGGTAAAGAAATCCTTTTACAACATATCCCCAACCTTTTATACCGACTTACTAAAACACCATTGCACTTATTACTCGCTCAAGTAATTGGTCCGCCTAGTAATACGTTATTGCGTGCTGAAGTAAAAGATAAAGTACAGTATGATGAAGATTATATTTGGTTGGTAGATGTGGATTATTATGTTCGAGTTTTGCAGGCGGGGTTTGATTATGTTTATCTTGATGAACACCTCGTTAGCATTGGTCTACACGAAGACCAAACCACTGTTTTTTGTAGGAATAACGAAAATATTATTATAAAAGAAAATATCAACTTCGCTATAAAAAAAGGTACTGATATATTTTCCGACCTGCTTATTTACGACTATTATTGGCGTTTTTTACGGAATTATTCAATCCGAAAAATGGCTGACCTAGTGAGGATGGGAGTTACTGAACAGGAAGTTCCAAATGTAATCAAGAGGATGCTAGATAGGCAGTTGTTCTTTACATTAAACACCTTACGTATCGGTATGATTTCTAAAATACTGATGTTTATTTCTTACTTAATGAGGCCTCACAACTAATAGGCTTTTATATTTTAGCGCTCTTTTCTCTATCAAATACCAGGAGAGTATGCCCAGAATAAGTGCGCCAGCACTACTTGTCCAGAGTAAAATTGTTATACTGGGTTTAAAAAAATAGATTAAGAATTGCTGTAGTGGAAAGGCGTACAAATAAATACCATAGGAAGGGTCTCCCAAATATTCATGGATCAAACTAGCGAACTTATTTTCTTTTTTGCCAAGAAACAAAATAATATAGGCAAGTGGAAATACGGTTAGGGAAAGATCAGCCTTACTGTAAACGGCTGCCAGTAATAAAAAAATTGCCAAAAAGAAAATTGGTTTTTTGCTAGGGATTTTATCCCAAGCAAAACTCGCAAACAAAGAACCTATAAAAAAATAACTACCTAGCTCTACCAATAAATTCATTTTTAAAATAAAATGTAATTGGCTTAAAAATGGCAGAAGGTACAAGTTTCCTAAAGTGCACATCACTATCAAACCGATTAGAACCACACGAAGCCATGTGTTATTTTTCCTGAAAGAATAAAATATAATGGTTACTAAATAGAAAAAAAATTCAAATCCAATCGTCCAAAGAGATCCGTTGATCACTGATAGGGGCAAATGATCGAAAATGCCTTTCATGCTCCATTGATTGGTGAAAAGTAAAAGGTTGTTAGTAACATAATGGGTTGCATTAACGAAGAATACGGAAGGTTGATTGTTATGGGGATAGATAAAATAAATACAACATACAGTTACCAATAAAACAGCAATTAATGCCGGATAGATCCGTAATATTCTTCTCAAAAGATAATCAGGAACACTGTGGCATCTAAGTAAACTTTGAAAAATTAAATAACCGCTGATTACAAAAAAACCCTTTACACCGACATAGGACAAGTTGATATAATGATTGGTAAATTCACAAATAGGATCACAATTTTTTGAGCCAGTGAGAATATAGGCGTGTGTAACAATTACAAACCAAGCAAAGATGATTCTCATCAAATCAAAATTATTGGCTTTCCTTTGTTGAACGGAATTTAAACGCATGGCTTAGCAGGTATCAAATAAACGAACTATTCTTTTGACCAAAGGGTAAATGTATTATTTTTAATTTCATATCCCAATTACGATCATAATTTAATTCATGTTACTTTCTATAATTATAGTTAATTATAAATCTAGTCATTTTATCAATGATTGCTTAAGTTCTGCAGATGCCCATTTGATAAGTAATCATCTAATAGAATGGATAGTAGTTGATAATGCTTCAGGTGATGAAAGTGAATGGATCTTGACTGCTAAATTCCCCTTTTTACAATGGATTAATATGGGGTATAATGCAGGATTCGCCAGAGCTAATAATGTAGGTATTAAAAGAGCAAGAGGACAGGTGATTTTGTTATTGAATCCGGATACCATACTCTTGCCAAGTGTAATTGAAAATTGTTTAAATCGGTTCCTGGTTTCTACACATGTTGCGTGTGGTGTTCAACTGGTGCATCCATCAATGGAACCACAGTTTTCGGGTAGTCATTTTATGCTAGGAGGGATCAATCATTTATTACCATTACCCTATTGGGGAACTGTGTTAAAAAGAATTGCGGCACTTATTAAAACACCACAACCATCAATTATTTTAGTCGGAACTGAACAACCCATCGACTGGATTAGCGGGGCCTTCCTAATGGTTAAAAAGACTGTGATTGAACAAGCCGGGTTGCTGGATGAGGACTTTTTTTTATATGGAGAAGAAGTAGAGTGGTGTAGTAGAATCAGAAAATTTGGAACAATCTGTATTTATGGTGATTTAAAAATCATTCATTTAATTGGAGAAACAATCAAAGAAGCTACTCAGTCGGATGATAACAGTTATCTCAACTTGTATGGAAAGAAGGGAAGGCAACTAATTGTTTCAAACCATTTAAGGATTAGAAAGCAGTATGGTATTTTTTGGTTCTTATTTCAGTTGTTGAATTATACTTGGGCTATTATATTCGCATATTTTTTGTGTCTTTTTAGAAATCTCTTTTTGTTCAAAAACCCGGTCACTGAAATTTTCCAAATATCTGGACTTGCAAGGAACGTGTTTGAGGTTTGGAAATTAACGCCAAGAATTTTGTTGAATAGAGAACACTTTTATAAGTGTATTTGAATATAATCTAGTGTGATTAATAATTCAATAAACCCTTTAAGGCGTCGATTCTAAACTTGATAATGGGCCATGATTTGGCAGGGGTGAATTGGAAGAGATATTTTATTGCTAAGATAATGGAAGCACCGAATTTTAAAATGTATTCAAAAATTTTAAGCAAGTAGTGCATGGAAGAAATAGACTTTGTTCTTTCTCTTTCGCCGCGCCCAATACCACTTGCTACTCGATACATATACTTGGGAGTTAATTTTGATACTTCAACAACATGATATACAATCATCGAAGGATCATAGTAGATGGTTTCGCCCAGTGAAATTATTTTGTAGAACAAATCTTTCCCTTCTCCACCAATTCTAAAATCCCCTACTACACCAGGAATGTTAGTATTAAAGCCACCTATTTTTTCAAAAATCTTCTTTTTTACAATCATGTTAGATTCGATAGGGTATTTACCATTTTTGAAAGGAGTGGCAATCGGGGCATAATCGAAATTACCTACCAAAGAAGCTACATAATAACTCATCCAGGCAGGTTCTCTAGGAATATATTTCGGAATAATGCGCCCACCAAAACCAACGATCTGCGGATTAATTTCAATCTGCTTCAATATATTTTCTACATAAGAATCGGTG
>JAYUFN010000067.1:0-2394 GCA_043738705.1 Bacteroidota bacterium | reverse complement strand
ATATTGGGAATGTGAAAATGGAAATGTTTGATATCAATGAAGCCATTCATTCTTTGGTTAATCTGTATGAATCTTTTCCTAATTTAAATATTCAGGCAGATTTAGATTTAACGCCGAATATCATTTGCTCTGATAAACTCCAATTTAATAGATTGTTGACTAATTTGATTAAGAATGCAATTGAAGCAGTTGAAAATAGTACAGAAAAAGTATCCGTAAATATCCATACCCAAAAAGATCAAGGTTCAATTTTGATCGTGGTAGAAGATCAGTCGGGTGGAATACCTGCTGAAATGGCCCAACAACTTTTTAAACCAAACTTTACAACTAAATCATCTGGAACAGGTCTTGGTTTGGCCATCTGCAAAGGGATTGTAGAGAAAGCGAATGGACAAATCTGGTTCACGAGTAAAGAAGGATATGGTACAAGTTTCTATATTAAGCTTCCTTTGGCTAATTAGTTTCTTTTTTGGTGTTGCCCTATCAAAAATCTTTCAAATGCAGAAAGCGTATAACTGCTCAGGTTCTGTTCTTTGGTTAACCCGGCTTTTTGTGCTACCAGCACTCCATATCTACAATCTTCATAGCCCTCAATACTGTGTGCATCTGGGTTGATGGAAATAGTTAAACCTTTGTCAAGAGCCTTCTCAATCCAACGCCAGTCTATATCGAGTCTTCTTGGATGCGCATTCAACTCTATGACCACATCATTGGCGAGGCAGGCATCAATAACTTTAGCATGGTCTACTGGGTAACCATTTCTACTAAGCAGTAATCTGCCAGTCATGTGTCCCAATATGCTGGTAAAGGGGTTCTCTATAGCGTTGATTAACCTTGTCATAGCTTTCTCCTCGGTCATTTTTAAGTTAGAGTGAATAGAAGCGATTACGAGGTCGAAATTGCTCAATACATCATCGTCGTAATCTAAGCTCCCATCATTGAGAATATCACTTTCAATACTTTTAAATATCCTAAATGGGTAAAGCTTTTTATTGAGTTCATCAATCTGTTGGTGTTGAGATTCAATCTTTTCTTCCGATAATCCATTTGCATAAAATGCAGATTTAGAGTGATCGCTCATGACCAAATATTCCAAACCTTTTTCAATTGCGGCTCTTGCCATTGATTCAATTGTTTCTGCACCATCACTCCATTTACTATGACTATGTATAATTCCTTTAATGTCGTTATACTGAATAACAGGTGCTAAAATTTTTCCTTCTGCTTGTTTAAGAATCATTTTATTTTCGCGGCGATAGGAGGGAATAAAACTAAGTCCATAGGTTTCGAAAATGGCTTCTTCAGAACTATAATTTTCATTTTCATTCCAGTTTGTAAGTTGATTCCATTCTTCTAAAAACGATTCACTACAAGTATGCTTAAATAAGTTGCTATAAAAATTTTCCGTACTCGACGAATAGAAATTAATTGCAAGAATTGATGGTCCTTCAAAGCATATTTGTGCATCGGAAATTATTTTTGGAAGAAGCCCTTGAAGGCTAAAATAATCTGTTAAAACAGTGAAATTAGCAGTTGTTACCCAACTCAATTCACTGATAATTTCAGATTGTTGGGCAAATGAGCCTGCTATGGCAAACTTATTTTCGGGGAATTGTTGTACTAAATTTTCGTGTAGATTCAGTGTAAATGATTCAACTTGTTGGTATAGAAAACTACCCAGGCTGCCCATATAAAATTCAATCGCCTCTTTAATATTCTGTTGCGATTTTTCTCCGAAGCCTTTATAATTTGCTAAACGATTTTCATTGCATGCGTACAAAAGTTCACCCACTGTTTCTATCGTGAGCTCTTTCCAGATTGTTGCAATTTTTTTTGGCCCGATACCTTTTATACTAAGCATCACTAAAATTCCTTCGGGTGTTTTCTGAAGATATTCTTGTAATAACAAAAGGGTACCCGTTTCTAATTGTTCAATAATTTTTTTGCCAATTGCATCCCCAATTCCTCTGATAGAATATATTTTATCATGGGGTGTTTCACTGAGTTGCATTGGTAGCTTCTCGATCGTGAAAGCCGCAGCAGCGTAGGATTTGGCTTTGAAACTGTTATCTCCATGAATATCCATTAATTTTCCGAGCAGCGAAAAATTATCAGCTATTGAGTAATTGTCCATGCACTAAAAATAAATGATGATTGGGAGAATATCATAAATAAAAAAAAGCCCCGGGATAAATCCCGAGGCTTAAAGTATTTCTGCGAAAAACAATAGTTAAACTATTTTTTTGCAGCAGCTTTCTTAGCAGCTTTTTTAGGAGCAGCTTTCTTAACAGCTTTTTTAGGAGCCGCTTTTTTTACAACTTTTTTAGGAGCTGCTTTCTTAACTGCCTTTTTAGGAGCCGCTTTTTTAACAGCTTTTTTAGGAGCCGCTTTTTT
>JAYUFN010000066.1:0-2394 GCA_043738705.1 Bacteroidota bacterium | reverse complement strand
ACCAAAATTTTGATTTTGTAAGTTTTCCATCAGAACTAACAACTGGCTCGAGCATTATGCCACACAAAAAAAATCCTGATGTATTTGAACTCATACGCTCCCATTGCAATCGGATCAAAGCATTGCCGAATGAGATCAGCATGATGACAACCAATCTTCCATCTGGATACCATCGCGACCTACAACTTTT
Source organism: Bacteroidota bacterium (assembly GCA_043738705.1). Classification (GTDB taxonomy): domain Bacteria; phylum Bacteroidota; class Bacteroidia; order Chitinophagales; family Chitinophagaceae; genus Sediminibacterium. The sequence continues at coordinate 2,204 of JAYUFN010000066.1, read as the reverse complement.
AAAAGAACACCTTTTCCCGGCGTTTCAAACATTAAAAGACTGTTTGCAAATGGCCTATCTGATGCTAGAAAATATTAGTATCAAGGAAAATATTTTGAATAACGACAAGTATAAATATGCATTTAGTGTGGAAGCGGTAAACGAATTAGTATTGCAGGGAGTACCATTCAGAGATGCCTATAAGCAAGTTGGATTGTCGATTGAAACTGGAGTTTTCAGTCATAGTACTGAACTCCATCATGTGCACGAAGGTAGTATCGGAAATTTGTGTAACAAACAGATCAGTAATATGATGCAGCAGGTTTTGAATAAATTTGAATTTGAAAGTGTAGCAATTGCGCTCGATCAGTTACTCGCTCAACCTACTTTTTAGGTCACTTAACAATTTATTATTTTTAAAACTATTATTTTAGCAATTCAAACAAAAATAGTTGTGAAATGAGCCAATCAAATGTTGTTCTCAACAAAAAAATTTATCGGCGAATTTCATGTAACTAAAATCAATAAAAATAAATACATGAAAAAAATCATCATTACTTTTTTAGGAACTATTTTAATAATTTGGGCTTTTGCTCAAACAGGTAAAATTGTTCCAACAGTACATCCTGTTACTCCGGTCAAAACTACAACAGCCAAGCCAGTAGCAACTAAACCAATTGCTCCTATTTTTAAAAATAGTAAGGATAGTGCTAGCTATGCTTTGGGTGCCCGTATTGCTCAAAACCTAAAATCACAAAACTTCGACAAACTCGATATTACAATGATTCAGAAGGGCATGAATGATGTTCTTCTGAATAAGGCATTATCAATACCAGAAGAAGTATTAGATAAATGTATCGGCGCCTATCAACAAAATACAAATGCAGAAAAATCATTAAAAGGAAAAGTAGAAGGCAAACAATTTTTAGCTGAAAACGCTAAAAGACAAGGTGTCATCACAACAAAAAGTGGGTTACAGTATGAAATTATCAAAACCGGAACAGATACTGTTAAACCAACTATTAAGGACAAAGTAAAATGTCACTATCATGGTACACTTATCAATGGTACTGTTTTCGACAGTTCGGTTGATCGTGGAGAACCAATCAGCTTTCCAGTTAACGGGGTGATTGCAGGCTGGACCGAGGCTTTGCAACTAATGACCGTTGGAAGCAAATGGAAATTATATATCCCATCAGAGTTGGCTTACGGCGATCGTCAAGCTGGCGCTAGTATTGCCCCGGGGTCTACGCTGATCTTTAGTGTAGAAATTTTAGCGATCGAAAAATAGTTAGGCTCCTAAGAAAGTAAGCGTTCCAACGATTAACGGGGCGCTTACTTTTGCATTTATCAAAGTAAAATCATTTTAGAATACAATTGAATTAAGCAGATAGCTTTTATTTTAGCCTTTTCATTTAGTATAAACCATTTTTATGATTGGCATAATAAAGCTCTGTCTTACTTGTAATAAACCTGTTAAAGGCAGAACAGATAAAAAGTTCTGTAACGACTATTGTAGAAATAGTTATAATAACCAAATAAACTGTGTTTGCAATAATGATGTACGACACATCAATTCCATCCTTCAAAAGAATCGTAGAATATTGGCAAGCCTTTTAGCCAATTCAGGAGTGAGCGTAAAGGCTTCACAAATACAATTATTGGAAAAAGGATTTGTATTTAAATATTGTACCCACCATCAGGAAAATAAGAAGGGAACCCACTATCATTTTTGCTATGAATATGGATACCTTCCTATAAGTAGTGATGCCTACATCATTGTTCGAAAAGAATCGGAACGGCAACTAACAAAAATTGCTATTACCGAAAAAAAACAATAAGATAGGTACTATTTAATATGATAGCGATTTGAATCAGCTATTTTTGTAATCCAATTCACAACCCATGACTCTAGACCGAACTAAAGAACCAGCTATCATTGATGCTGTTGAATTTGATGTTAAACTTAAACCTTACGAGAGTTTTGAATTAGATAATGGTACAAAAGTATATACCATTGATGCAGGAGCTGAAGAAGTTGTGATGTTGGAATTAGTTTTCTATGCAGGTAATTGGTATGAAGATAAAAATATTGTTGCAGCCACCACTAATCACTTATTAAAAAATGGCACAAAGAATAAGACTGCTTATGCAATAAATGAATTTTTTGATTTTTATGGTGCCTTTCTAAGCAGAAGCTGTTTCAACGAAACCGCCACGATTAC
>JAYUFN010000065.1:0-6674 GCA_043738705.1 Bacteroidota bacterium | reverse complement strand
TAGCCGCCTTAAATTTAACTGCGGGTTGGCTAGCTGCGCCTCAATTTGGAATTGACTTTGAGGCTCGTCTTGATAGTGAAAATGGTAAGCTACTCGGTAAAGTTAGTCTAGTGCCTCCTGCCGATAAAAAGGCACATGGCACAATGGTACATATTAGGTTGATTGCTGTAACAGATGCTGCGATGCATCGTATTTATATTTTGGCAAAACGAAAAGAAAAAGAAACTGCTACTGTTGGCCTTACTGCTATAGAGTTTGCGGTTAAGTAAAATTTAGTAAAGGTTAAATAAGCTATCATAATTAAGGGTTATTCTTTTCAGATCAACCCTTAATTGTTTTGTTTATACCTTCTATTTTATTAGTAACTTTTATAAAAAATAGCATGACACAACTTAGTCGCAGAATTTTTATTAAAAATAATTCACTTGCTTTAGCAGGAATAAGTTTGGGTAGTTTATCGTTCGATAGTTTTAAAAAGTATCGCCCCAATCTTTCATTTTCTACTTTGGGTTGTCCAGATTGGAGCTTCGAAACAATTGTAAATTTTGCCGCTGCGAATAACTATACAGGAATCGAATTTCGTTGCCTGATGCGCGAATTAGATTTAACTAAATGCAAGCCATTTAGTAGCCCTGAAAATATTCAGGCAACACTAAATATTTTACAGGAAAAAAAATTGAAAATTGTTGATTTGGGATCTTCTTCAACAATGCACATCAAAGATCCAATCGAACGCAAAAAAACAATGGAAGAAGGACAACGTTTTATTGATCTTGCTTCGCAACTAAATTGTCCTTATGTTAGAGTATATCCCAATAATTTACCAAAAAATCAAGATCCATCTAATACATTTATACTAATCAGTAATGGGTTGAAAGAATTGGGAGATTATGCTAAGGGGAAGGGTGTAAAAGTGTTGATGGAAACTCATGGAGATCTAGTACATATTGCTGATATCAAAAAAGTTATGGAATTAACTGATCATCCTGAAGTGGGGTTGATATGGGATGTAGTAAATATGTGGTCTGTTACAAAAGAGCAGCCACTTCAAGTATATGATGCTTTACAAAAATATATTTATCATACGCATATTAAAGATGTGCGCTTTGAAGCTGGTAATATGAAACATGTACTTTTTGCAGAAGGCGAATCCCCAATTTTCGAAGCGATTGATATTCTTGCAAAACAGAATTACACTGGATATTATAGTTTTGAATGGGAAAAAATGTGGCACCCCGAAATCGGAGAACCAGAGGTAGCATTACCTGATTTTTCGAAAAAAATGTTAGCCCATTTTAAATAATGAGCTAACACCAGTTTCTGAATTCCTTATTTATTTATTTCGCTGTTTATCGTCTTTATTCTCGCTATATTTTTTTTGAGGAGCAGGGGCTGATTGAATAGTTTTTCTTTGATCCTGTCTTCTTGTGTCAACATTTTGTTGAACGGGATTCTGATTGATATAGGGTCGGCTATAGGGCACCACTCGAATAGGTTCCCGATTGATCGTTTCGTTAGAAGGTTTTTGTTGATTTGTAGTAGGTTGTTGATACCTAAGGTTATTACCTCTATTTTCTGCTGGTGTTTCAATCCTTCTATAGTTTTCAGTTCTGTTCTGTGCAGACATATTTGGATTGGTAGGTTGTACTTGAGGCTTATAAGTTACCAATTCATTGTTTGAAATTGTGGAGGCACCTGGTCGATTGCTTTCGCGAATGTTTATAGTTTGAATTCTATTGTTAGTAGCTCTTTCAACATCATTTACTTGTGGCCCTCTGTTATAGTTTACGGCAGAACGAGTAGCGTTATTGCCCCCATTCGTACCATAATTATTAATCACCGTATTGTTGTTATTATTAATGATGGTCACATTTTTAGTGATGTTGTTGACCACATTGATATTCGTATTATTATTTACCACATAATTATTTAGGTTTACTTGTGTCATATGCTCACTTGACACGAAATTCCAATAATGCTGTGGTGGCATCCAGCCACCGTTACCAAATCCAACATTAATATTGATATGTGGGGCAATTGGTGCCCAGCCATAATAATTTCCACTGTTTCCCCAAGTTACCCAAGCAGGTGCCCATTCTTGTCCTGGAACCCAAAGCCAGCCGTAACCGTTTTCATACATCCAGCTGCCATAGTGGAATGCTGCCCAGCCCCAGTTGTAACCCGATGCCCAGGTCCAACCATAACTACTATAAACCCAATGCCCGTTACTAGAATACGGACGAAAACCCTGTTCTACATTTGGCATCCACACCCGTCCTTCCCCTGGATAATCAATCCATCTTCCGTATGGACCAAGCTCTGTATAAAACATATCAAATCCAATCGTCAGGTTGGTGCGTACTACGGGTGCTGGACGAACATATTCAACCGAACTAGCTTCATAAACTGGTCCGCAACTTGAAAAGCCAATTAGGATAATGACAATATAAAGTAGATTTTTTTTCATGAATATTTGTTTTAAAGTAAGGCTTCTATTTTATAGATATTCAATGCGCATGCCAGTTTAATTGCTTTTAACTAAAGCACTCTATTTTCTCAATACATTAACAGCTGCTGAATCTTTAAAATTGCTCAATACCAATTGATTAATCAACGTTTTCAACTATTCTACGAGGTGTTTCAAGGTCTTCTGAGAGATAATAGATCGTACAGATCCGATGGTAGCCGTTGGCTTTAGCCTTTTTAGGTTACGGTAATTTAAAATAAGGATTGAGAATAAATAAATTCGCGAAAAAAAACTCAAACCACTAGTGAGTGTAAATAATAAACTTTATTCTTAAATATACTTAAATTAGTATAACTTTTCCGTTTTTGGTGTTTAATTTGTTAGTTACCTTCAATTTTTTTAATGAATCTCGCTTCTAATATACTATTAGTAGATCAAGCTGCTGGATTACAGAATTTTAATAATTCAAGTTTTAAGCAATTCAATTTCATTCAAGTATTGACAGAGTCTGAGTGTATGTTGCAATTTGCTTACAAGGATATTGACATGGTTATTGTCAATTTGCAAGTGGCTAAAGCAAATGGATTTAAAATCGCAAAGAATCTTAATCAAAAATGTATTAATTCATTGATTCCAATTGTTTTTGTGTCTAGTAAGCAAATTAGCAATAAAGAAGCAAAATTTATTTTTAAAATTGGTGCATTAGACATCTTAATACAGCCAATAAACCCTGAAATAGTTAGCTATAAAATTATATCAATTCTTAAAACCTACAAGCGAAATAAAAAGCAAGATTTTATACAAACAAATTTGACTAGCATTTTCGATTTATTTGATTCTTTTAGTGTTTTAGTAATTGTTATAAACCAAAAAATGGATATCGTTTATCTCAATAATGCAGTATGTGATAAGTTAGGCTACACAAAAAAAGAATTAGATAAGACTAATATTATGCACTTGCATTCTACTAACAATTTGGTTAAACTTGAAGATATTTATGCAAATAATTATACAAAAAGAAATGAATTTAGTTATTTGACTTTGTTAGAAAAGAGTGGTATTGAATTAACAGTCAAAACTAAATCTTGGCAGGTGGAATTTGGCGGATATCAGTATAAAGTAATATTTTATGTTGATATCAGTAAAGAGCAAAATGTATATAAGAAATATCTGTTGGAGTTTGAACAAAATGAGAAATATTTAATTATCAGTTCCTATCCAAGCTTAACTATCTTGGATATAAATAAGCGATACCTTGCTAAACTCGGGTTTACGAGAGACGAGGTAATTGGGAAATCAATAAAAGATTTCAGTTTTGCAAAGAATACTAATTTATTCAATAAAATTAATACAGAAATACAGCAAAACATAGTTATCAAAGATGTTGAGATACAAATGTGTACAAAAGCAGGAGTTGTTATAGATTTTCTTTTTTCTGGTGCCCTCGTTTCGGACAATGGAAAGCAGTATTTCATTTCAGAAGTAATCGACGAATCACATTTGATTACAACTGAAAGAATGTTAAAGGAATCAAATTTAATTGATGAAAAAACTCAACGAATAGCCCGATATGGAAAATGGGAATGGGATATTAATCAGAATATTGTTATCTGGTCAAAGGAGATGTATCGTATTTTGGATATCGACAAAAATGATTTTAATGGGAGTCCGGATTATATCCTAGGAATTCTTCATCCCGACGATAAAGGAATTTATGCAAATATTCTCGAAAATAGTTTGTTAAGAGGGGGCACATCAAAAATGGAATATCGCGTTATTCACAACAACGGATCAGTGCATTATATAAATTCGGAATGGGAAATAGAATTAGATAAAAGTGGATACCCCATTAAAGGAAGTGGAATTATTCAAGATATTACTGTAAATAAAGAATTTCAACTATCTCTTAAAATAAGTGACGAGAAATACAAAACAATGCTAAATGCATCTCCTGATGGCATTATACTAATAAATTTAAAAGAAGAAATTACTGAAGTATCAGAAATAGGTCTCGAATTAATAGGAGTACTGGGAAGAAGTGAAGTACTTGGTAAGCAATTCTCAGAATATGTATCATTTGAAAATATAGATATCTTTAAAATGATCATAGAAAAAACAATCAATGATGGGCTCATTCAAAATGTAGAGTTGAAATTGTTGAAAAAAAATGGAACTGTTTTTGTAAGTGAAACAAGTGGAACACTAATACAGAGACAAGATGGCACACCAATATCATTTATGTTTATAATAAGAGATATTTCTCAAAGGAAAAAAAATGAAGCAAAACAAATTTTTGCAGATAGGATGGCTAACCTTGGTGAAATGGCTTCGGGTATGGCGCATGAAATTAATCAACCATTGAATATAATATCCATGACAATGGATAAGATTTTGTTTGAATTTGATAAAGCCAAATCTATTTCCGAGAATTTAATTAAATTAAAATCCGATAAAATTTTTGAAAATATAGGTAGAATCAAAAATATTATTGATCATGTAAGATCATTTTCTAGAACCAATAATGATTATGTACTTTCAGAATTTAGCGTTAATGAAAATATTGAAAAAACGATTCCAATGTTTTCTGAACAAATGAAATATCACGATATTAAAATGATTCTAAAACTGGAAAATGATTTACCTAAAATATTAGGGAACACTTACAAGTTTGAACAGGTTTTAATTAATTTATTGTTAAATGCAAAAGATGCACTTTTAGAAAGAAAAGGAAACGAAAAATATTTTAATGATATGCAAATAGCTATCAATTCGTACACACAGAACTCAAATGTTTTTATTGAAGTAATTGACAATGGTGTTGGTATTAGAAAAGATGACCATGAAAAAATTTTGCTGCCCTTTTATACTACAAAAGAGGAAGGTAAGGGCACTGGATTAGGATTATCGATCTGTTATCAACTCATTAAAGAAATGGGGGGAGTCATTTATATAACAAGCGATCACGAAACTGGGACCAAGTTTAAAATCCAACTGTAAATCATTTAAAGTCATAAAATGTCAACAAAAGAAAAGATTAAAATACTAATTCTTGATGATGAAAAGCAATTTACAGAGGAGCTAAGTGGTTTTTTCATAGATTCTGATTTTGAGCCATTTGAAGCAAATACTGGCGCTGAAGGTTTTAAAATTCTTTCGGAAAATCCAATCGATCTTTTGATACTTGATGTTCGGTTACCTGGTGTTAATGGATTAGATATTCTACAAGATGTAAAAGTAAAATATCCATTCATGGAAGTTATTATCATTTCGGCTCATGGAGATATGGACACGGTGATAAAGGCCATTCGGTTAGGCGCCTTTGATTACTTAAGAAAACCTTTTAGATTTATAGATATACAAATAGCAATCGAGCGTACTCAAAAATATCTACAAATGCAACGAAAGCTAAAAAATATGGAGGAAATGAATTCTCTCATATCGAAGACTTTGGAAGAAAAAATTAATCGACAATTTATAGGCGTTAGTCCACAAATATTAGAAGTGCTGGATCAGGCCGTTATGGCTGCCCAATATCCAGATGTTAATGTACTAATTACAGGAGAAAGTGGAACCGGAAAGGAAAATATTGCCCGTATAATTCATCATTCTAGTACTCGGAAAGACCATATCTTATGCACAGTTAATAGTAGTGCAATTACGGATACTTTATTAGAAAGCGAGTTTTTTGGTCATAAAAAGGGATCTTTTACCGGAGCCATTAATGATAAAATGGGTTATTTTGAATTATGTAATAAGGGAACCTTGTTTTTAGATGAAATTGCTGATATGCCTATGGGGTTGCAGGCAAAAATTTTACGAGCAGCTGAAGAAAAAGTAATTTCCCGGGTTGGTGATACACATATTATTAGTACTGATTTTAGAATTATCTCAGCAACCAATCATAATATTGAAAAAAGAGTTGAAACACATCAATTTAGACTAGACTTACTTCATAGGCTTAATACGATACATCTTCATATTCCTCCACTTAGAGAGCGTACTGAAGATATTAAACCCTTGTTGATTCATTTTGTTAGCGTTTATTCTGCTAAATTAAATAAGCCCAATATTCAATTATCGGAGTCAGTGTACGAAGGATTAATAACCTATGATTTTCCTGGCAATGTACGCGAATTGAGAAATATGATTGAGAGAGCTATCATACTCTGTAAAACAAATACACTATCTATTAGCGATTTTCAGGTTA
>JAYUFN010000064.1:0-2399 GCA_043738705.1 Bacteroidota bacterium | reverse complement strand
TATTAGGATCTGTAACACATATCCTATAAAAATTATTTGGCTGGCTACCGGTTGGCGCAGTAAGATATTTTTTACCCCATGCCACTGCAGGAAATGCCTGTGCAAATAAATTATCGGCTGAACCACCCGCATTTCCTCCAATACTGATTTTTCCAGATCCAGAAAAAACTGCGATTTTTTTACAACTACCGCCACTATTTGCACTTATCGATCTAATTCTAGATCCAGTAAGATCGGTTCCCGAATTCCCATTGGTAGTACCCATTACATTATAAATTTGCCCTTTGTTTAAAGGAATCGTATAAGGCGTACCGGGAATAAATCCATTTAAATTATTGGCTGATGCAGTAATCTCTACTGTTGTATTATCTTCGGTTGCTACTACAAAAAAGAAGGAATTAGATTGCGCTGCATTAGAGGACTGGGTATAATTTACAGAATAGTAATCTTTACCTAAAGTAGTAGTAGGAAATAACAAAGATGCTCCAGAAATTGAAGAATTATAGATATGTGCATAAGCAACTATCGGCACATCACTTGTTACATGAATTGCTTTATTAGACACTCCAAAATTGTTTACCCTTGCATCAGTAGTCCCCGTTTTTGGCATGGGTTGAGAGATCGATACCTGATTAGCTAAAACAGTATAAATTTGAGGGGTAAAACCAATAACACCGGGTATATCTACCGTAACCGTAGCATTTTTATCTGAGGTAAAATAAAGAACCATATCCTGAGTACCTCCCCCAGCGGGATTCCCGGCCATGTTCACGTGATATCCATAACCTAACCAAAAGTCGATTCCTTTATTCGAAAAATCCTGACACTTTGCGGTAGTGTTTCCCCAAAGAAAGGCTACGAAAAATAATAAATAATTTCTAAACATTTTAGGTTGGGGGGTTACTAAAATAAACAGGAATACTATTTATGAAGTTAAGTTATATGCAAATAACTACCAGTAATTCTGACAATAAATACCAGAAAGATATTATTTCAATAATGAATTAGAAGCAGGACCAACACAAAATAAGAGGTCCAGAATACTTAAGTTCGGTTTAAATCCAACTCTATCCTCAAAAACCTGAGTATAACAAATAATTTCTGAAGGTTCCTTCAAAGGGGTATTTGGTTTTAATATATTTCGAAAGTCTACAATTTCAGGAGTAAGAACCGTTTGGTACATTGAGGTAAGTTCAAATTTTGATTTCAATTTCAAATGTGGACAAACCCATTCAATTAAATTGAGGTTTAAATCCAGTAGGTATTTGGGCTTTTTCTGAAATTGCAAATACAGGGAATTTTCGTAGTATTCAAAAAAAGGGGAATTCCCATAGCAAGATTTTATGGAGCGCCAGTGCAGTTCCTGCCATTTTTCAGAATAGCTGATTTCTACTTCTTTCAATAATAATTTTTGACTCCTTCCTTTTTCAAGAGGAACCGACAAATTAATGAGTCCGTTACTGCCTGCAATAATGGTACGATTGCGAAAACTCATTTTTTGATAGGTCTCATATTGTTCAATTTTTATATTTAAAAATGGAAATAACAATTTATACCAATTAACTGTTCCAAAGTATTGTATATCAGTTAGTATGCTATTTTTAAAATTAAAATTTTCGCTCTCCACTTATTGATTTAATTAGTTGGCTAATTAGCCTTTTTTAATGCAATTTTAAATACCTGTTATAAATTATATACTATTGATAAGCAAGTTGTTATGATAATTATTAATTACTAAATATTTTATTTTCTTAATGATCAATTTCAACTTACCCATTTCCTAACCCTTTTAGTAGTAAATCTACGAAAATAACAATAGATTTAAGCAATTATTGAAGCTGCTACCCTACTTTGCATCCTAAACGAAATAGCATGCGAAAATGGACCACTTATGCCCTCGTACTAATTTTGATAGTATCATGTGCTACCCCAAAAACATTCGAATATCGGGATGTGAAGAACATTAAATTGAATAAAGTAGGATTTGATAAAACCAGTTTGGCGATGGATCTTGTGTATTATAACCCAAACGGATTTGGTCTAAATCTGAAAAATATTGATGCAGCTGTTTATATTGATAACAAATATTTGGGCAAGTTTAATCTTGACACGACGATGCATATACCCCGAAAATCGGAATTTATCCTTCCTTCAAAAATCGATATTGATTTGAAGGGATTCTATAAAAATGCGCTAAACTTGGTAATTAGTAACGAAGTATTGGTTACTGTAAAAGGAAATTCTCGTGTGGGGAAAGCTGGTTTCTATAAAACTGTGCCCTTTAATTATGAAGGAAGGCATAAGCTTTCACTCTTTTAAGCTAGTGGATTGGCTGTATATGACAAGGTTTACGAACTTGTGGGCCACCTCCATCCCCTGCTCTTTTACAAGCTTGAGGA
>JAYUFN010000063.1:0-2406 GCA_043738705.1 Bacteroidota bacterium | reverse complement strand
TTGGTATTTTCATTCATCAATCACAAAAAGATTCAGTTCCTTTTCTCGGAACCGACAGTAGAGAGTTCTGGCAAAGGGCTGAAGACAGAAATGGAAATACCGCTAACTTATATGCAGCATTAGGTCTTACAAAATATGCTGCCATGGAGGCTTTTGTAAGATGGCATTATTAATAAAATAAATTATAAAACGCTGCTCTATTCTTTCAGCGTTTTTTTATTTTTTTCACTATGAATTTAAACTCGAGTAGGCTAATACCACAAGCATGGTCGAATGCCTGGAGCACCAATTTTTTTAAAAGCCGATTTCAACTAGGTTTAATCATCTGGATGATACTTCTAATTGCATTCCCAATATTTTTCGATTTTATTGAAGCCAGAGATGGCAATAAAATTGATGACTATCTTTTAAAAATATTGCCCGTGTATGATGTATCAGTTGCCACATTTTTGATCATCTGGTCGATGTTTATTTTCTTGATGTACCGATCAATTACTTCACCTTATCTCCTATTGTTATTTTTATGGGGGTTTATTTTTTTAAGTTTGAGTCGATTTTTGTCAATCTATTTATTTCCATTAAATCCTCCTGATCAACTAATTGAATTAAGGGATCCAATAACCAATATATTTTACGGAAAAAAACAACATTTTATAACTAAAGATTTATTTTATTCAGGACATACTTCCACCCAATTTTTAATGTATTTATGCTTCACAAAGAAGCATGATAAGATGTTAGCATTGGGTTCAACAATGATTATTGGAATCCTTGTATTAGTTCAGCATATACACTATTCTATTGATGTAATTGCTGCACCATTTATGACCTATTTAGTGTACCTAATTAGTAAAAAAATTACAACAGTTTAAAACGCTTCTCCTAACTCAAAATAAAGTCCTCGATTTTTACCTGGTCCTATTCCATAATCAAGCCGAAGATTTAGTTTCTCGGATTTATTGATCGCATATCTCAATCCAGCACCATACGTATATTTCAGTTCGTTAAACCGAAAATCAGTCATGTTATGGCCTACATCCCCAAAATTTCCAAAAGCAACTGCACCAAATCTTTTATGAAGATGATGGCGGAGCTCTGCCTGAAAAACCAGCTGTTGACGATCTCGGTATCTGCCATCATAGAACCCACGCATACTGCTCATCCCACCAAGAGTTGCAAGACTTCTAAGGGGCACTTCATCACCAATATTACTAAAGCTATATGCCTGCAAAGCAAGTATTGATTTCTTATTGAGTGTGAAATATTTTCTCAGATCCACAACAATATTGGTGTATAAATAATCAGAACCAAATACGGGCGCAAAATGATTGAAATATAATTGCGCAAAAGTTCCTTTATCAGGCGAAAAAGCATTGTTACGATTATCGTAAGTAAGACTTAACCCTAAGCCAGAAATTCTATATCCCTTTCTACCCACAATTTGCTCTTGATCAAAAATACCTCCAGCCTTATAATCAACTTCTAAAAGATTTTGAAATTCGTATACAATTCCCAGATAAATACTATGCCCCAGATGCCTCATCCAATGCAGATAGATATAATATTGCTTAAAATTATAATCTTCAACAGCACTGTCAGGCGCATCTTTGCCCAATCCCCAAAACTTATCGGGAAAAGAGCTATAAGAGATTTGTTCATTCAGAATATATTTCTCGTTTTTAAAATATTGAGTCCCGTTTATCGCAGTTATGAATTGCTTTTTTAATGAATAAAGCATAATTGCCTGCATATTGGAAGTTCGGGATACGGTATCTTTTTTAGAAAATTTAAATGTCGACGATCCCGCTGCACCAAAGGACCAACTAGTTTCAATAGATTTGGTTAATACAGGAAAAACTAAAATTTGGCTTAATTTATTACTATCTGCCTGAGCCCATAAGGGGTTAGAATGAAGTAAACTAATCAGGAAATAAAGTATGGGAGTAAAACAAAACCTTTTCTTAAATGTCATACGAAACTCTAAATTACTTCTCATATCTCATTAATGAGCAAAACTCTTGATTAATTTACTTATTTTCGCAAGCATGTTTATATTAAAATAAGATTCACAATTTTACTTTACATTTTAATAAATAGTTGTCCTTTAAAAAAAGATTAAAAAATGAATAAATGGGAAAGTAATTTTCGGTTGGGAGAAACACTTACCCATGATCAGCTGGATTTTTTCGATAAATATGGAATAATCGTTTTTAGAAATTTTATTTCACCTGAAAAAATCAACATTTATCTAGCAGAAATAGAAAGGTTGGAGAGAACTTGGCTAGATGAGAAGCGAGAAAAAGTAAATGGTATTCCCTTAAAATTTGGTAAGGATGAAGCTGGCAATAAAACGATACAACGTTTATGTTTTACTTCATTGTTTAGCGACCCATTCCACCAATTAGT
>JAYUFN010000062.1:0-2415 GCA_043738705.1 Bacteroidota bacterium | reverse complement strand
CACCTTATGGATTGATTGAGTTTGTGAGAAGTGCAAGAGTAGCTATCATTAAAGCTTCCCATGGCTTCCACGAAAAATTAAAGGAATTTGAAGAAGCAATGCCTGGCGAAGAACAAATAGAAAACGAATTCTTGAATAAGCAGGAAGGTATTTTCACGATGTAATTATTAAAAATCAAGTACTAAAATATTAATCAACAAAACCAAGATCAGTAAGATTTTTGGGAAACAAAACAAAACAAATGGGCAATTATTTTAACACACTATCACTTAGAGAAAAACTGAATCAATTGGGCGTTTGTGAATTCATGGATAAATCTGAATTTACTGATGGCGTTGATAAACTAAAAGGAATGAAAATAGTGATCGTTGGTTGTGGTGCACAAGGGTTGAATCAGGGTTTAAACTTGCGCGATTCAGGTTTAGATGTTTCTTATACATTACGTAAAGAAGCAATAGAGACTAAGCGTCAGTCATGGAAATCTGCTACTGAAAATAATTTTGTAGTAGGCACTTACGAAGAATTAATTCCAACGGCTGATCTTGTTATAAATCTTACTCCAGATAAACAACATACTGCTGTTATTACAGCTATCATGCCTATGATGAAACAGGGTTCAACCCTTTCTTATTCGCATGGTTTCAATATTGTTGAAGAAGGAATGCAAATTCGTAAGGATATCACCGTTATTATGGTGGCTCCAAAATGCCCCGGTTCTGAAGTACGCGCCGAATACCAACGTGGATTTGGTGTACCTACCTTAATTGCTGTTCACCCCGAAAACGATCCTGAAGGAAAAGGTTGGGAATTAGCTAAAGCATATTGTGCAGGAACTGGCGGTCACAGAGCAGGTGTTTTACAATCTTCATTTGTTGCGGAAGTGAAATCAGATCTAATGGGTGAGCAAACTATTCTTTGTGGTTTATTGCAAACCGGATCAATTCTTTGCTATGATAAAATGATAGAGAAGGGAATTGATCAGGGATACGCTTCTAAACTGATTCAATACGGTTGGGAAGTTGTTACAGAAGCTTTAAAGCAAGGTGGTATTACTGCAATGATGGATCGCTTGTCAAATCCTGCTAAAATCAAAGCTTATGAATTATCGGAAGAATTGAAAGACATTATGCGTACCCTTTTCCAAAAGCACCAGGATGATATCATGAGTGGTGAATTTTCAAAGACTATGATGGAAGACTGGGCCAATAACGATAAAAATTTATTGACATGGCGTGCTGCAACAGGCGAAACAGCTTTTGAAAAAACCCCTGCAGGAAATGTAAAGATCGCTGAACAGGAATTTTTTGATAATGGCTTGCTGATGGTTGCATTTGTTCGAGCTGGAGTTGAACTAGCTTTTGAAACGATGGTAGAATCGGGCATCAAAGAAGCATCTGCATACTATGAATCTTTACACGAAACACCTTTAATCGCAAACACTATTGCACGTAAGAAATTATTTGAAATGAACCGTGTGATTTCCGATACTGCAGAATACGGATGTTATTTGTTCGATCATGCTTGTAAGCCATTACTAGCAAATTTCATGAAGAAAGTTGATGCCAATATTATTGGCAAGAACTTCAATGTTGGAATTGATGCTGGCGTTGACAACAAAGTAATCATCGCAGTGAATGAAGTGATCCGTTTTCATCCGGTAGAAATTGTAGGTGCAGAATTACGCAGAGCTATGACGGATATGAAAACTATCAGCACAGTGGCTTAATTTTAATTAATTAAGAATTAAGATCAGGAACTGCTAAAATTAATTATCTTAGCAGTTCCTGAAATATATGTATTTACAGCAAAACCATATTTATACTCCTACATCAACAGCATCGCTGCTGTTTGCTGCTGTAACATTTACAACAACAACTACGACCCTGTAAGGGGTTATAATTTCCATATCACTTTGGGCTGTTGTATACAGCTGTTTTAAAAAAGAATTGATCATTTTCAAAATCGTCCTTTGGAGAATAAGAAATAATAAATATGCAAGTTTTAAAATTCGGCGGAAGTTCTGTTGCTAATGCACAGAATATGAATAAGGTTGTTGCAATTGTATTAGAAGCTGCAAAAAAAGAACCCACTATCCTAGTAGTATCTGCACTAGGGGGAGTTACAGATAGTTTACTCAAGACTGGAAGCCTCGCTGAGGCTGGTGATGAGGCATATAAAATTGTTCTGAAAGAATTAGAACAAAAGCACCTAGATGCTGTAAGAGAACTTTTACCTATTCAACAACAAAGCGCTACATTAAGTCAGGTAAAACAAAAATTTAACGAGTTGGAAGGCATCAGCGACGGGGTATTTTTATTAGGCGAATTATCCGACAGAACCAAAGATAGAATGGTGAGCTATGGTGAAATCTTATCCTCCTTAATGATTTCAGCAAAGTTACAGTCCATCCCTACT
>JAYUFN010000061.1:0-6724 GCA_043738705.1 Bacteroidota bacterium | reverse complement strand
TCAAGTAGGGATAGTTACCCAGAAATCCAACCTATTTTAAAACCTATGCTGATATTTTTTGGAATAAAAAAGGACAAAAATGTCTTTATATGATATTTTTAACGAGTAATTTTAGCTTTTTGGCGAAATATGTTTAAATAGCATTTAACAAGTACGATATGATACAAAAAAGTTTATCAGAAAAATTAGCAAGTTTTACAGCAGCAGATGACTTGAAAGCTGCAGGGTTATATCCTTATTTTCGCTCAATTGAGGAAAACCATGATACAGAAGTAGTCATAGGGGGGAGAAAGTTACTGATGTTTGGTTCTAATAGTTATATGGGTTTAACGAATCATCCCAAAGTACTGGAGGCAGCTAAAAATGCGATCAATAAATATGGTAGTAGTTGTTCGGGCTCAAGATTTCTTAATGGCACATCGAGATTGCATATTGAATTAGAAGAAAAATTAGCGGCATATGTGGGTAAGGAAGCTGCATTGACCTTCACCACAGGTTTTCAAACAAACCTTGGAACGGTTGCTGCTATGACAGGTAGAAACGGAATTTTAATATTAGATGAATTGGATCATGCTTCAATTATTGAAGGAAGCAGACTTTCTTTTTCGAAGGTTTTAAAATTTTCACATAATGACATGAATGAACTGGAAAAAATTTTAAGATCAGTTCCAGAGGAGAAGGTGAAAATGATAGTGGTGGATGGTGTTTTTAGTATGGAAGGAGATATTTGTAATCTTCCTGAAATTGTACGGTTGGCTAATCAATATCATGCCACAGTAATGGTGGATGATGCCCATGCATTGGGAGTAATTGGAGAACTTGGTAGGGGGACTGCAAGCCACTTTGGATTGACTAATGAAGTGGATCTGATAATGGGAACATTTAGTAAATCATTAGCTTCAGTTGGTGGATTTATTGCATCTACAAAAGAAATTGTAAATTATTTGAAACATCATGCAAGGCCTATGATATTTAGTGCTAGCATGCCCCCATCTGCTGCTGCTGCTGCAATAGCTGCATTAGAAATTATACAGGATGAGCCTGAAAGGCAAGAAAATCTTTGGAAAAACACAGCATATATATCGAAAGCAATTAAAGAAATGGGGCTAGATATCAATACTTCTGAAACTCCAATTATTCCAATCTATATTCGGGATAACGATTTAACTTTTCAATTTACACAGCAACTATTTGAAGAAGGTATTTTTGTAAATCCGGTAGTATCGCCCGCAGTTAGCAGCGATTCTTCCATGATCAGAATGTCGATCATGGCAACACATACTAAAGAACAATTAGATTTTGCAATAGAAAAGCTTGAAAAAGTAGCAAGTATGTTGCATGTTTTAAATGATTAGAAAAACTGTTCAGAAATTATAAAAGAGATTTATATTTAAAAATAAACCCACCGTATGAGCCTTGTCATAAAAGAAGTTATCGATAAGAAACAACTAAAAGCTTTTATTGAATTCCCATGCCAATTATATAAAAACCATCAATATTATGTTCCTCCATTGCATTTTGATGAGGAAGGAACTTTAAATAAAAAAAAGAACCCTGCTTTTGATTACTGTGAAGCCAGATATTGGTTAGCGTACAAGAATGATAAAGTTGTTGGGAGAATAGCGGCTATTCTGAATCATGCTTATATTGAAAAGTGGAAAAATAATTACATGCGATTTGGATGGATTGATTTTGAAGACGATGCTGCAATTCCTAAAGCATTGCTTGCAGAAGTAGAACAATGGGCAAAAGAAAAAGGAATGGATGCCGTACACGGTCCTCTGGGATTTACTGACCTAGATCATGAAGGAATGTTGGTTGAAGGGTTTGATCAGTTAGGAACACTTGCAGCAATTTATAATTATCCTTATTATCCAGAACACCTTGGTGGACTGGGCTATCACAAAGATGCTGATTGGGTAGAATTTAAAATTAAGGTTCCTAAAACTGTTAATGAGAAATTAGCTAAGTTGGCTGCAATTGTTGAAAAGCGTTTAAAACTTACTTTGGTAAAAGCGAAAAAACCAAAGGATATTCTTCCCTATGCAAAGGAATTATTTGAGCTTGTCAACAGTGCTTATTCTCATTTATATGGAGTTGTTCCTTTGACAGAAAAACAAATTAAAAATTATACCAAACAATATTTTTCTTTTATCAAAACAGAATTTGTGCCATTAGTGCTTGACAGTAAAGGGAAATTGATTGCCTTTGGAGTTACGATGCCATCTTTGTCAATTGCATTACAAAAAGCCAAAGGGTCTTTATTGCCTTTTGGTTTTTTGCATATCCTTAAAGCACTTAAAAAAAATAATGTTGCAGATTTATATTTAGTTGCAATTGACAAAGAATATCAGGGGAAAGGAGTTAATGCAATAGTAATGAATGAAGTGAACAAGACATTCGTAAAGTATGGGATTGAATATGCTGAATCAAATCCTGAATTGGAACCAAATATCAAAGTCCAGTCTATGTGGGAACATTTTGATGCTGTGCAACATAAACGGCGCAGATGTTTTATCAAATACCTAAATAATTAAAAGCAGGGATAGATGCTATCCATCCCTGCTTATTGATTATTTTAATTGCTCAAATTTGGCTTGAAAGAATCTGAGATATTTAGGTTCATAGATCATTTTTAAACCTTTTATTTTTTCTCTGCGTTCATATACACGTGCTGAAGATTCTGCGATAACATCCATATGAGCTTGTGTATAAACACGACGTGGAATTGTAAAACGTACCAATTCTAGTTTTGGAAAATAGTTTTCTCCGTTTGCCTTTCTTCCTGCAGATACAACGCCTCTTTCCATTGTTCTAACACCTGAGTCCAGATAAATTTCGGCCGCAAGTGTTTGTGCGGGAAAAAACTCTTGTGGTATATGTGGAAGGAATTTTTTAGCGTCAACAAAAATTCCGTGGCCGCCAATTGGTTTCACAATTGGCACTCCGTATTCGATCATTTTTTCTCCTAAATAAATGACTTGTCCAACACGTGCCTTGATATGATCATCGCCCACACTTTCTCCAATACCAATGGCCATTGCTTCCATATCTCTGCCGGCTAATCCACCGTAAGTGTGAAGTCCTTCATAAACAACCACCATATTTCTTGCTTCTTCAAATACATCCCAATCGTTCACGGCTAAGAAGCCACCAATATTTACCAATGCATCTTTTTTGGCACTCATGGTTGCACCATCTGTATAGCTACAAATTTCTTTGACAATTTCTTTGATAGTTTTATCTGCATAACCTTTTTCTCTTTGTTGAATAAAGTAGGCATTCTCTGCAACCCTAGTCATATCGTGGATTACACGGATGCCATGCTTCTTGGTATACTTTCTTAATTCTTTTAAGTTTTGCATACTAATGGGCTGACCACCCGCCATATTCACACTCGTTGCCATGCTCACATAAGGAATTTTTTCAGCTCCATGTTTTTTAACAAGCTTGTCTAATTTTTCTAGATCAATATTGCCTTTAAATGGAAATTCACTTTCAGAATCGTGTGCTTCATCAATAATCACATCTTCAAATTTTCCGCCCGCTAATTCTTGGTGCAATCGGGTAGTAGTGAAGTACATATTTCCAGGAATGATATCGCCCTTCTTGATCAATATTTTTGAAAGAATATTTTCTGCGCCGCGGCCTTGGTGTGTAGGGATTAAATATTTATAACCATACACATCTTTTACTACTTCTTCTAAATGATAAAAGTTTCTGCTACCAGCATAAGCTTCATCACCGAGCATCATACCTGCCCACTGACGATCACTCATCGCAGATGTTCCACTGTCTGTTAATAGATCGATATATACATCTGCCGACTTGAGCAGAAAAGTGTTGTAACCCGCTTCCTGTAAGGCTATCCTTCTTTCTGCAGGGCTTGTCATTTTAATGAGCTCCACCATTTTAATTTTGTATGGTTCAGCCCAACTTCTTTTAATTGGTTTGTTCATTGTATAAATTTTTAGTTAGTAGAAGGTTTCATTTTTACAGTGAAGTGGCGAAGAAGTGGTGCTTCTTCTACTATGGTAAGTCCTTTGAATTGTTTTCTGTTTTGATATACTTCAATGATCACTTCGGCCACATAGTCAATATGACTTTGGGTGTACACTCTACGAGGTATTGCCAATCTTACCAACTCCAGTTGTGCTGGAATTAATTTTCCTTGTTCGTCATATTTTCCAAACATGAGCGAGCCAATTTCAACGCCACGTATACCACCTTCGAGATAGAGTGCGCCAACTAAAGCTTGACCAGGGTATTGATCCACAGGAATATGATCCAGAAAACCTTTGGCGTCTAAATACACGGCGTGTCCACCAGCAGGTTGCATTACTGGAACACCTGCATCTATTAATTTGTTTGTGAGGTATTCGATGCTGCGAATGCGGTATTGTAAATAGTTTTCATCGAGTACTTCTACTAATCCAATAGCAATGGCTTCTAAGTCTCTGCCAGCAAGGCCTCCATAGGTTGGGAATCCTTCAGTGATCACCAATAAATTTCTACATTGCTGTGCGAGTGCTGGATCGTTCATGGCTAGGAATCCACCAATATTAGCGAATGCATCTTTCTTAGCGCTCATGGTGCAGCCATCTGCATAGGAGAACAATTCTTTTGCAATATTTTCTACTGAAGTATTTTGATAACCATCTTCGCGCAGTTTGATGAAATAACTATTCTCTGCAAAACGACAAGCATCAATGAATAGCGGAATA
The DNA here is from genome assembly GCA_043738705.1 of Bacteroidota bacterium. GTDB lineage: Bacteria > Bacteroidota > Bacteroidia > Chitinophagales > Chitinophagaceae > Sediminibacterium. The sequence goes on along the minus strand of JAYUFN010000061.1, from coordinate 2,000 downwards.
TTATAAGTGGTACAAATTTTGCGAACGGCTTTAATATTGGCCATGCTAACAGGCTGACCACCACCAGAATTATTCGTAACAGTAATGATCACTAAAGGAATATTTTCTGCCCCTTTTTCTTGGATCGTTTTTTCTAATAATTCCAGATCCATATTTCCTTTAAATGGCGCAGGAACTGTGGGCATTTTGCCTTCTTTACACAAACAGTCAACTCCTTCAGCACCTGAAAACTCAATATTGGCGCGGGTTGTGTCGAATAGGGTATTGCTGATAAAATATTTTCCTTTGCCACCAAGAATGCTAAAAAGAATTTTTTCGGAAGCCCTGCCTTGGTGTGTTGGAATTACTAGAGGCATGCCTGTAATATTTTTTACAGCAGCTTCAAAGCGAAAGAAACTGGGGCTGCCAGCATAAGATTCATCACCTCTCATAATGCCCGCCCACTGATCGCTGCTCATGGCACTGGTGCCACTATCAGTTAAAAGATCGATCAATACTTTGTTAGAGTGAATCAGGAAGGGATTATAAAAAGCTTCTTCTAAAATTTTAATACGTTCTTCTTTGCTGGTAAAGAAGATAGGTTCCACAGATTTAATCTTGAATGGTTCTATAATAGTACGCATACAACAATGTTATAGGGTTAAATAACGAAAAGAGATTGCAATAAAAAAGGTAGATAGTAGTTGCGTAGGTGCAACAGAAGGATGCTAGAAACTAGGTAGGCTTACAAATAATATTTTTCCAGAGTTCCAATGGCATGGGGCAAAGGTAGGAGAATTTCTGATAAAAAGATAAGTCCGATTTTTTAGGTCCGGGTTATAAAGAAAGAACTTCTAATCGTTTATTCCAATGCTTGTAAAATATCATTCAAAATATCATCCTTGTGTTCTAACCCAACACTGATGCGGATTAGACCTGCTGTGATACTCACTGCCGCTCTTTCTGCATCAGATAGTTTTGCATGTGTAGTGCTGGCAGGATGTGATGCAATGCTTCTGGTATCACCAAGGTTCGCAGTCATCGATAACATCTTTAAATTATTCAGGAAATTTCTTCCTGCTTCTAAGCCGCCTTTTAATTCAAAGCAAACAATTCCACCACCGTTTTGCATTTGTTTAATTGCGATGTTATGATGCGGGTGACTAGTCAAGAACGGATATCTTAATGTTTGTATCGCAGGATGATTTTCTAATTGTTGCGCAATGTATAAGGCATTGGATGCATGACGTTCCATACGCACATCCAATGTTTCTAAACTCTTACTCAATACCCATGCATTGAAAGGAGATAATGCTGGTCCAGTGCTTCTGCAGAATAAATAAATTTCCTTCACCAATTCTTTTTTGCCAACTACTACACCACCAAGAACGCGACCTTGTCCGTCTAACCATTTGGTAGCAGAATGTACAACTAGATCAGCCCCAAAATCAATGGGTTTTTGATTAACAGGTGTTGCAAAACAATTGTCAACTATAAAAATGATCTGATTTTCTTTCGCGATTTTTCCGATCATCGCAATGTCTAATATTTCAAGACCTGGATTGGTAGGTGTTTCGAGATAGATCAATTTAGTGTTCGGACGAATGGCAGCTTTCCAATCAGCTTCCGTTGCATTGGCAGAAACATACGAATATTCGATTCCAAATTTTGGTAAGTATTTAGCGATCACTGTATGTGTACTTCCAAAAATTGAATTACAAGAAAGCAAATGATCGCCTTGTTTCAAAAGCGCCATAAATGAGCCTGATACGGCACTCATGCCAGAAGCGGTGGCATAGCCAGCTTCAGCGCCTTCTAATGCTACCATTTTATCGGTAAACTCTTGAACACTTGGATTACTGAATCTACTATAAATATTATCATCGTTCTCATCTGCAAATGCAGCGCGCATTTCTTCTGCGTTATCAAAACAAAAACTACTGGTTAAAAACATAGGGGTGCTATGTTCCATTTCGTTAGTACGTTCTGTTTGAATTCTGATGGCTTGTGTTTGTTGATGA
>JAYUFN010000060.1:0-2423 GCA_043738705.1 Bacteroidota bacterium | reverse complement strand
GTTGCACCTGATACCATTGATTTTTATTTTCTAGACCTGATCAAATACAGATCATTGTCTGCTCAGGTTGCTGAAACATTTAAAGTGTTTCATGAATCTCCACAAGTGTTACTAATTAGAAAGGGCGAATGCATCTACGATGAAAGTCATTCTGGCATTAGAATGGAAGACATCTCCGAACAAGCAATCACTACTTAATTAATTTCTATAATTTATTGGATAACCAACTCTTAAACGATGACTTCAATTCATTGTATAATTTTTGGTTCGTTAGCATCCTGTCGCGGATTTCGTACTCATCGTCCGCTTTTTTTTGTTGCAGTTTGCGATTATTGATGTCTTGCTCTAATTCTGCAATCAACTTCTCTTGTGCTTTTATATGATGCTTTAGAGAATTGATGAAACTTCGCTGGATGATGAACTGGTTATGAAAATGTTCTACTTCTACTCTAGATTTGGTATCAGTAATAGACGAGATAATATTAGCAAGATATTTATCCAAAATTTCTATTTCTTGCCTCCAGAAGGCCATTTCATTCAACCACAATTCATGGTCAAAATGTAATTCGCGGATTGATTTGTTATTGATGATCATGATGGTAATTTTAATTTAAAATAAAGTTCTAAGCTTTTAACAAATTACTGAATGACAAATATCATTTTTAAATAACCAGATTCAGTTTCTTAAATTACACAAAAAAACAAAATGATTATAACCATATTTGGGGCAACGGGGATGGTGGGGAAACAATTAGTAAGGCAAGCATTGGCTGAGGGGTATACTGTAAGAGCTTTTGGCAGGAATGTAGAAAGTTTAATTGACAAAGATTTAAACAATGACCAGCTGATCGCTATAAAAGGTTTCGTTTTTGATGCTCCTGATGTATTGCATGCAATTGAAGGAGCCGGGGCAGTACTGTCGGTTTTGGGTGGCGGATTTGATGGCACAGACAAAACAAGAAGCTTAGGTATTCAAAAAATTGTGGAGCAAATGAAAGTTGCTAAAATTTCACGCATTATTGCTCTTGGGGGATTAGGCATTTTGAACGCTCCTAAAAAAGGATTATTGATCGATGATCCCAATTACCCCGAAATATATAAGGCTGTTGGACTTGAACACTTATCTGCATTTAAAACTTTAGATGGATCGAACCTGCAGTGGAGCTTTATTTGTGCACCAAATATTTTGGATCAGGAACTCACAAAAAAATATATCACAGCACCCGATTTTCCACCAGTTCCAAACTTTTATGAAATTGCATCTGGCGATATAGCTGATTGTATGCTCGAGGAGTTAAAAAATAATTCATACGTACATCATCGAGTAGGAATAAGTAGGAGTTAATTATCTTGCATTGTTGACCAGATTATTTATGTTGCCTAACAACATCTAATTTCTAAAATATGGAACTAGCTGGCTTCATTGCTGCATTTTTGATTGGCATTTCATTAGGGTTGATCGGAGGTGGCGGTTCCATCCTGACAATTCCGGTGTTAGTGTACTTATTTCATATTCCTCCTACCATTGCAACTGGGTATTCTCTATTTGTTGTGGGAGTTAGTAGCCTTGCAGGATCTATTACCAGTTTTCGTAAGGATAATATCAATTTTAAAGCTGCTCTTTATTTCGGATTTACTTCCATTATCACCGTTGTACTTATCCGTCGCTTATTGATTCCGATCATACCCGAAGACCTATTAAAGATTGGCAGTTTTATGATTACCCGATCTTTTCTTACCATGGTCTTATTAGCATTTGTAATGATCACTGCCTCTTTCAAAATGATCTATCAGTCACCTGGAAATGAAATAGAATCAAATCACGACATCCATTATGGAGCTGCTTTAATCAGGGGTATTGAGATTGGCATCTTAACAGGTTTATTAGGCGCTGGAGGTGGATTTTTAATTATCCCCGTACTTCTATTTTCTTTTCATCTAACTATGAAAAAAGCAATTGGCACTTCTTTGCTGATCATTGCATTAAATGCGTTATCGGGTTTTCTGAGCGACCTCTCTCAATATGATATTCACTGGCAATTATTATTAACCATTTCAGCAATTGCAGTAATGGGAACATTTGCTGGGAACGCCATTGGTTTTAAAGTGTCTGGAGAAAAACTTAAAAAAGGATTTGGCGTTTTTGTTTTATTAGCAGGCTGCTACATCATCTTTCACGAACTTTTCTTCAAATAATTTAACTAGGCAAAGTCTGCCCAGATGCGATAGAATTGTTTAAAAATGGTTTTCAATTCCTAATTTTTATTTCCATAATGCTTCCGCACTTAGTCATTCTTTTTTCTACTATTTTTGTAGACTAAAACTGACCACATGCAATTGATTGAATTGATTAAACAACCATGGCCATGGTATGTTGCGGGTCCCTTGATCGGATTAACCGTTCCCGCATTGATGTTGATCGG
>JAYUFN010000059.1:0-2429 GCA_043738705.1 Bacteroidota bacterium | reverse complement strand
TCCCAAATATCCGGTAAATTTAAATTCTTGAAAGCCACTCAATACCAATATTCCATTTAAGTAAACATCGATTTTACCTTTATCGTAATTAACTTTTGCATGACTGTAATTGGTTGATCTAATGGCAGATAATGTTCCAGTTGTATTCGAAATGGTAGGCATGCCGGTATTACATTCTGCGTACCCCACCCCCCATCTCAATTCTACTTTAGGAATTTCAAAAGTTGTTGTGGGGCCACAATTATTATAAGTATCAAAACATACTTTTAATCCATTGGCAGTTGAGGGAATTCCTAAGCCGGCACCTTGTACAAATCCGGATGGTGGTACATCTAAAAAACAAAAAGCTAATCCATCTGCTGAAGTTCCATCGTAGATTCTAAAATCAAATTCAGCCACCCATTTACTACAAATACCCAGATTGATTGGTTGCTTAAAAAATATTGCTCCACTATGTTGCTTTACAGCATCACAAAGAATCAACTCACTGTTAGTTGTACCCGTAATATTTCCAACTCTGGCATCTCCTTGCAGATTCCAACCAACAGAGTTGATAGGCGTTCCTACCAACTCGGCAAAAACATGTGTTTGGGAAATAGCATGATTCCTTAATAATAGCATCCAGCAGAAAACTATATAGGACGCTGTTTTTTTCATGTATCGATATGGCAATTAATTAATAGAGCTAATCTAACTATAAATAGCAGCTTTTAAACTAAAAACTAACAAATGGAATTACTGCTGATAGGTAAAATATTGTTTTAACTGTAGGGTAATTATATTTACAAGATCTATGAATTGGATGGAATCATATTTTTTAGATCACTGTTTTTTGACGAATTTGTGTGTAGACCATGATTAGTTTAACAAAATTTAGAAATAAGCATTTTCTAGCCCTCGCAGGTAATCTCGTAATTTCTGTTTTTAGTGTCCTCATGATGTTACTACTTTATCGTGCCCTCAGCAAAACTGATGTGGGAATTTGGTTTTTTTTTCTTGGATTTTCGGGATTAGCAGATGCATTGAGACACGGTTTTCTTTCAACTGCTACGGTTAAATTTTATGCAGGTAAAGACAAAGAATCGGGCTTAGCAGTATTAGGATCAGTTTGGTTCCTAGCCGTTTTACTTTGTATTGCAGTATTGGCTTTGAATGGAATTGCATGGGCATTTACAGACTCCTTTCAAAACCCTCAAATGATACTAGTGATCAAATGGTTTGGAATTACTTTTTTAAGTTCTATGCCATTTACTTTCACTTTCTGGGTGCTTGTAGCAGAAGAAAAATATGAGTTGATTCTTTGGTTGAGAATGGTTAATAGTGTATCAATGTTGATAACTATTTCAATCCTGATGTTCATCAATCACATGACTCTAGAAAATTTATTGATCCTAAATTTTGCAACTAACTGCCTAACAAGTCTAATTTGTATTATTTGGAGGCTCTCTTATACGCGTAGCATCTTCAAACGCAAAAAAGCCTTAATCATTGAGCTGCTTAACTTTGGAAAATATAGTTTGGCAACTAATCTTAGCTCCAATCTGATGAGCACTGCCAGCACATTTATAATTACATTTTTTCTGGGACCAGCATCTCTTGCCATTTATAATTTACCTCAGCGATTGATGGAAATTATTGAACTTCCACTTCGAAGCTTTGTTGGAACAGGCATGTCTGCTATGGCTACTGCCATGAATAATGATCGAAAAGAGGAAGTAGTAGAAATTTTCAAAAAATATGCAGGCATGCTTACTTATGCTTTTATTCCAATTGCAATTGGAGGCATTTTATTTGCCGACATAGCCATTTCAATTTTAGGAGGAGCAAAATATCTCGGAACGGAAGCTGCCAATATTTTCAGAATCTATCTGTTATTTTCAATTTTCTATCCCATCGATCGTTTCAATGGTGTTACACTCGATATTATTCATCAACCCAAAGCCAATTTTAAAAAAGTTTTAGTAATGCTGGTAATAGTGGTAGTGGGAGATACGATTGCTGTTATCCTTTTAAAAAATCTATATGGCGTGGCTTTAGTAGTTCCGCTTGTATTATTCTCTGGCTTGATAATGGGATATTATTCCTTGAACAAATATCTTCCATATAAGAACAGAGAAATTCTAGTAATCGGATGGCGGGAATCTAAAATTGCGCTTCAATCTATTTTAAATAAAGTATTGCCAAAAGGCACCGCTTAAAGTTCCAATCATGAAAACCGCTACAATACAGGAATTAAAATTGGAATTTAACGAAACCAGTCCTGCCAAACTCAGGCAGCTGTGTTTACATCTTGCAAAGTTTAAAAAAGAAAATAAGGAGCTTTTAACTTATTTGTTATTTGAATCGCATGATGAATCAACTTATATCGAACAGGTTCAATCCATCATCGATGAAGGGTTTGCGGAATTACCAAAAGCAAATAATTATCT
>JAYUFN010000058.1:0-6773 GCA_043738705.1 Bacteroidota bacterium | reverse complement strand
TGAGAATTTTTTCCGAATGCTTTTTTATATGCTTCAATACCTTTTCGTTCATAACCATTTAATTCATCTGAAGTAAATTTGCCCTTCTCTTTCTCATCATGCTTTACATTTATGAAAATTTCTCCAAACTGTAAATATTGCATTTCTGTAAGGGTTCCTGCAGTTTCTGCTTTTTCATAATAATTCACTTTTTCTGCTAAACTAAAGTTGCGGTCAATATACTCCACTTCATAGTCTTCCCAGTTTTCTTTTGCAAAAACTGTTTTAGCCAAGCCTATATATTTTTTGAAAGCAGTTTCGTTTTTATTGTTCATATAGGTAATAATCAGGAATTTATAAACATCTAAGTACCCATCAGTTGCAACATGTGCTTCTGCTAAGCGACCATAATATTTACAAGCTAATTCAGCCTTATTAGCATTTTGGCCAGAATATCCTGCATATAATAAAGATGTGGTATCAAAAGCCATTGTTTGGTCTTTCGACAATTTATTCTGAAAAATGAAGTCACTATATTCTACTGCAAAAGTGAAATAATTGAAGGCTGAATCCCATTTTTTTTCATTAAAGGCACGAATCCCATTGTTAAATCCATAGCTATATAAGTCAAAAATAGGATCTGCTCCCTTTTCTTTTACCTGAGCAAAAATGGGATCCATACTCACTAATTTTTTGAAAGCCACATCTGCATCTGCAACCAGATTCGTATATTTTTTACTTACTACCAAGTCTTTATTTAAAGCAGCATAAATCCTTGCTTTATAATAATACGTTTCTGCTTTCGCCTGTCCTTTTGGATCAGCTGCAATTTTATCAATCTCAGTTTTTGCATCTTCCATCTTATTTAGTAAAACGGCGGTTGTAACTTTTTTATAATCCTGTGCATTCAATCCAAGCGCAAAAAGGGTAATCATAGAAAGCAATAGAAGCTTCTTCATAAAAGGAGGGTTTATTATTGATTTTCAGTTATTTGTGTGTCTGTATCTAAATTTGTTTTTTGATTATCATCAGAAATATTCTCGTTAGTTGAAGTTATTTCTCCTCCCTCTAAAATGATATTCTCATCATCTGCGACTACTTCTTCCTGATCTTCAATTTGTGAGATTGCTGCAATCTCATCACCTTCATCTAACCTGATTAATTTTACTCCCTGAGTGGCTCTACCAGCTTCCCGAATATGGGCAATCCCTGTTCGAATAGTTATACCAGATTTACAAGTGATGATTAGATCTTCTTTCTCGGTTACATATAAAATATCAACCAATTTACCGGTCTTCTCGGTTACATTAATCGTTTTAACACCTTTACCGCCTCTGTTAGTAATGCGATATTCATCAATCGCGGTTCGCTTTCCGAAACCTTTTTCACTGACCACTAAAACGGTTCTTGTAGCATCTTCTTTATTTACACAGATCATGCCAACTACTTCGTCGGTCTCATCATCCACTTCAATTCCACCCACTCCAATGGCTCCTCTACCGGTTGATCGGACTTTGGTTTCTTCAAAACGAATTGCCCTACCACTCTTCAAAGCTAACATGATTTCTGAATTTCCGTCTGTCATTTTAGCCTCCAGCAATTCATCCCCTTCTACGATTGTAATGGCATTCACACCGGTACTACGAACGCGGCTAAAATCTTCTAGTGAAGTCTTTTTAATTACCCCTTTCTTAGTACATAGAACGATATAATGGTTCTTTACAAATTCTTTATCATCCAGTTTCTTAACTTCAATAATAGCTTTTACTTTATCATCACCTGGCAATTGAATTAAATTCTGAATAGCTCTACCCTTGCTTTGTTTTTCTCCTTCTGGAATTTCATATACACGTAACCAATAACATCTTCCTTTTTCAGTAAAGAACATCATAGTATCGTGTGTAGAAGCCACAAATAAATGTTCTACATAATCTTCTTCTCTAGTTTTAGAACCAACTGCTCCCCTGCCGCCTCTCCGCTGCTGACGATATTCAGTAGCAGAAGTACGTTTAATATAACCTAAATGTGAAATCGTAATTACCACGTCTTCGTCTTCAATTAAGTCTTCGATTCGCATTTCATCAGCGAGATATTGTATCTCACTTTTTCTTGCATCACCGAATTTTTCTTTTACTTCATATAACTCTTTTTTTATAAGTTCAAAACGTAAAAGCTCACTACCCAATAATTCCTTCAACCCTTTAATGGTAAGAATTAACCCATTAAATTCGTCAATGATTTTATCTCTTTCCATTCCTGTTAATCGCTGTAAACGAAGTTCCAGTATGGCTTTAGCCTGTATCTCAGATAAGCCACGGGCCTGAATATAAATATCATCGGTCAAATCACTGAACATGGAATTATTGAGATACCAATTTTCAGACTGACTTTTTTCCATTAATACTTCTTTCGCCTCATCAGGTGTTCTGCTATTTCGAATTAATGAAATTACTTCATCCAAATGATCCAAGGCTTTTAGATATCCTTCTAATATGTGTGCACGCTCTTCTGCTTTACGTAATTCGAATTTGGCTCGACGAATCACTACTTCCATTCTAAAATCAATGAACTCTACAATTAGTTCACGAAGGTTCATGATCTTAGGGCGCCCCTTACTGATTACTACATTATTGGTACCGTAACTGGTTTGTAATTCTGTGTATTTATATAACTGATTAATGATTACTTGTGCAATCACATCCTTTTTCAAATCAATAACAATACGAGTGCCTTCACGATTATTACTTTCATTATTTACGTGTGCAATTCCTTCAACAACTTTTTGATTTACCAACTGGCCAATACGATCAGTTAAGGTATCTCTGTTTACTTGATAAGGCACTTCTTTAATTACAATTTGCTCACGACCCGATGGCTTCGTATCAACCTGAACTTTTCCCCGCAATACTACCCTTCCGCGCCCAGTTAACAATCCCTGCTTAACACCTTCCATCCCGAAAATGATCCCTCCGGTTGGAAAATCTGGTGCTTTTACATACGCAATTAATTCTTCACAAGTAATTTCTTTGTTGTTGATATAAGCAACACAACCGTCGATCACTTCACTTAAATTATGTGGAAGCATATTAGTTGCCATACCTACAGCAATTCCAGATGAGCCATTCACCAATAACTGAGGAATTCGCGTAGGAAGAACTGTTGGCTCTTTCAAAGAATCATCAAAGTTTAGCTGGAAGTCGACAGTATCTTTATCAATATCATCTAACATAGCTTCTGCTATCTTATGTAAACGCGCTTCTGTATAACGCATTGCAGCCGGAGGATCGCCATCTTGATTGCCAAAGTTACCCTGACTATCAACCATAATATAACGCATCGTCCAATCCTGGGCCATACGAACAAGTGTATCATAAATAGAAGCATCCCCATGAGGGTGAAATTTACCCATTACCTCCCCAACAATACGAGCAGATTTTTTAAAGGGCTTATTGCTGTAATTCCCCAATTCTGTCATGGCATATAAAACTCGGCGGTGAACCGGTTTAAATCCATCCCTCACATCCGGAAGGGCACGACCTACTATTACCGACATCGAATAGTCGATATAGGCAGTTTTCATTTGTTCCTCAATATTTACGCGAATTACGCGATCATTATCGCTCGTTTGTTCTGGTATTTGCTGATCTTCCATGTATCTAATCTCTCCTTATTTTGTGCTTTTTTAGGGTTGGTTACAAACCCATTTTAAAGGTTGACAAATATAGGCTTTTTTGAGTGCTGGAAATAGCCAAATTGAGTGTTTTTAAGGCTGTTTTATCCACATTGGTGTAAAGACATTTATTATAAATACTATTAATATATATTTAATTATAAAGCATACGATAAAGAAATATATTTAGTAATCTTCTAACAAAAAAAGCTCTCTTTAATGAAAAGGGAGCTTTAAAATAGATAAATGGGCATTTTAATTGCGTTTTTTTAGAGATCCTCCTCCAGAACTACTACTTTTTGTGCTTGCGTTTCCTTGGTAACAGATATCACTGCCTCCGCTTGTATGACTAATTAATTCTTTATTAACTTGAATATTGGCATCACTACCTCCACTGGCATTGATTGTACAGTTTTCAATATTAAAATCGTACCCTTTAAAATCACTACCTCCGCTAATACCAATAATAGCATGCTTAGCTGATCCCGATATCTTGGCGTCGCTGCCTCCACTAGCCTCAAAAGAAAGATCATCAACGATCAATGTCCCTACTAAATCTGACCCACCAGAAAGTTGTATATGCAATTTACTTGCTTGCAACTTTTCATCGATATACACATCTGCTCCTCCTGATGATCTTAACTGATCGATAGTTTTAATTGAAACATATGCCTTTAATTTATGGTTACCCAAATTCGACAACCAATGATTTTTATCGGTAAATCTGATTTTTAAAATTCCGTTTTCGACTTCTGTTGAAATTTTATCACGATACGCTGTACTGGAAGCGCTGACTGATACTGCTTCTTTATCAGATTGAGTCAGATACAAATCAATTCCATCCTGCATTTGAATACCATGGAAGCCGCTCAGGTTTCTATTTGCAACATTCGCATCCTGTATCGTCTTCTGTGCATGAAGAATGGTATGCCCTAAAATGAAACAAAAGACAGGAATCAATATTTTTTTCATGGTACTATTTTAACATGATACGTTTCAATAAAAAATAAGTTACAAGTGATAATAAAATTGGTTTAAACTAGATTTGTTCTGATTTGTGATCCTTATAATATAAAAAATGAATTCGAGTAAAAATATACTTCTTTTTGGTGCCGGTAAATCTGCAACAGTATTAATCGATTATCTAAAAAATAAAGTTGTAGAAAAAAACTGGATACTTACAGTGGTCGACAATAATCTAGAACTGGTTCAGTTGAAATTAAAGAGCCATCCCCACACTTCGGCTATACAGATCAATATTGAGAATGAAATAGAAAGAAAACAATTAATCGCACAAGCAGACATTGTTATTTCGATGATGCCCCCCGTATTACATTATTTGATAGCTGTTGATTGCATTCAGTTTAGTAAGAATTTATTGACTGCATCATACATCGATCCTAAGATAAAATTGCTGGCAGATGAAATCAAAAGAAAAAATTTACTATTTATTTATGAGATGGGGCTGGATCCAGGAATCGATCATATGAGTGCCATGAAATTAATCCATCAAATTAAAAAATTGAGTGGTAAAATCAGCAGCTTTAAATCGCATTGCGGCGGATTAGTTGCTCCAATAAATGATGATAACCCATGGCATTATAAAATAAGTTGGAATCCCAAAAATGTGGTATTAGCTGGTAAAGCGGGGGCAATTTATTTGAAAGAAGGCAAACTTATTAAAGAACCCTATGAAACAATTTTCGAATCGGAAGAATCAATGTTTATTGAAGGATTAGAACCGCTCTCCTTCTACCCAAACCGCGATTCAATCAGTTATGTTAATACGTATGATTTAAAAGAGATTCAAACATTTATCAGAACAACTCTACGGTATCCTTCATTCAAAAAGGGATGGTCGCAAATAGTTGCATGGGGGTTAACAGATGAAACATATCGATATCAAACAGAAGGGTTATCAATCGCATCATTCTTTGACATACATTTTCAAAGAATCGGGGTACAAAATGAAATTAGTGAATTGAAATCAACGGTATCCACTTTACTCAACCAGTTTCTTTTTATAGGCTTAGAAGATAAGGATACTTTTTTGTCAATGAAGGAAGCTACTGCAGCTGAAGTGCTTCAGTTTATTTTAGAAACTAAATTGGTTTTGAAGAAAGGCGAAACCGATATGGTAGTAATGTTACATGAATTGGAATATACCATCAAGGATCAATTTTATAAAACTCAAAGCTCATTGGTAGCTATCGGACAAAATGATCAATTTACCGCAATGGCAAAAACGGTGGGTCTCCCTTTGGGTATCGTTACTGTTTTAATACTAGATGGCAAGATCAAAGAAAATGGGTTACAGATACCCATAATAGAGTCGATTTATGAACCAGTTTTAGCAGAATTGGCAAGAGAAGGGATTGTTTTTAAAGAAACGACAAGACAAGTCAGCAGAAAATATGAATAAAGAACTTTTAGAATACTATACTCAAAAAATAATTGTAACAAGCAATGGGAAAAATAGATTGACTGAAAAACTCAAGATCGGTTCTATTTTAAGGCTAATTAATTTTTTGGGAATCTCATTTTCAATCTTCAAATTGTTTCAGGTATTTTCTCTCGTCTGGCTATTTTCATTAGTACTATTTTTTGCTGGATTTTTATTACTAATCAGTTTTTACGTTAATATAAAAAACAAAGAAAAATACCAGCAACAGCTTTTGTTTTTATACCAAAATGAATTGGAACAATTAAACGGAAAATTAAACAGTTTCAATGATGGCTTAGCGTTTGATACTGGCGAAAGCTTTTGGGCCGATCTAGATCTTTTTGGAAAAGGGTCTTTATATCATAGTATCAACAGAACAGTTACAAAATATGGTGAGGAGGCACTTGCCAGACAATTTAAATTTCCTTATCTAGACAAAGAGCGGATTGAAGAGCAACAAAAAGCTGTACAAACTTATTCAAAACAGTTACCACTTGCAGAATCTTTAATTGCAACTTCATTGATGCACCAAACAGAATTTAGATCTTTTGATAATATCTTTAAATGGATACAAACCCCCAATAAATTAAGTAGTAGTAACTGGGCCAAAATGATTCGCTGGGTTTTACCGTGCATCAATATCTGTTTAGTTGTGTTTGGATTTATAAACGGGAATATTGC
>JAYUFN010000057.1:0-2435 GCA_043738705.1 Bacteroidota bacterium | reverse complement strand
TAAACCTTCTTTCAAATCAAGTTCACCATAAAGCGTTTTGAGTAAACTACTTTTACCTGTTCCTGTTTTTCCAACAAGATATACGAACTCACCTTTATGCACTTCAAAACTTACATTTTGCAAAATAAGATTATCGCCTTGAAAGATATTGGCATTTTTGATAGTTACGATTGGATCAGACATATAGAAGAATTAAAAAGTCAAAATTAAAACTTGAATGCTTTAAGTTAGTAAGTATATAAAAGTTCTATGGAGGATGTTTTTATCAGCAACTCTTTTTTAGCAGATGCCAGCACCCTACCAATAATTTTGGCATCGATTCCCAAATCAGTTGCTTCCTGAATCATTTTTTGAGCAGTAACTGCATCAGTGAAAATTTCTAAGCGATGACCCATATTAAACACCTGATACATTTCGCGATCATCAGCTCTAGAATTTTCCTGAATCAGTTTAAAAATAGGTGGTGCTTCAAACAAGTTGTCTTTAATTATTTTTAGAGGAGCCGGCAGATACTTCATACACTTTGTTTGTCCGCCCCCACTGCAATGTATCACACCATCAACTGCGTCAAAATATTTATCCAGTATCGTCTTCATCAATGGAGCGTATGTTCGAGTTGGTGACAACAATAATTTACCGATACTAATTGCTACCCCATCAATATTTACCAGATCCTTCATCCCATTTTTACCAAGATAAACTATTGAGTCGTTGAGAGTGGGTTCAAAGGTTTCGGGATAAGTAACGGCATAGCGTTTAGTGAGTACATCGTGGCGGGCACTGGTTAAACCATTACTGCCTAATCCGCTATTATATTCCAATTCGTAGTTAGCCTTTCCAAAACTCGAGAAACCAACAATTACATTACCTGCTTTAATTTTGGCATTGGTGATGAGCTTGGTTTTAGGCCAACGAGCAGTCATTGTGCCATTTACAGCAATGGTTCTAACTACATCGCCCACATCAGCAGTTTCTCCTCCCAAGTAATGAATGTTCACCCCAAACTGTCGTAACTGATCAAAGAAAGCCTGGGTTCCGTTAATGATTTGTTCTAGCACTTCACCTGGAATCAGTAATTTATTTCTATCAATTGTTGAAGAAAATAAAATATTGTCTGTGATGCCCACGCATAATAAATCGTCGAGATTCATTGCAACGGCATCTTGTGCAATTCCTTTCCATACAGAAGCATCGCCTGTTTCTTTCCAGTATAAATATGCAAGAATGCTTTTAGTACCTGCTCCATCTGCGTGCATAATATTTACCCAATCTGCGTCGCCGCAAAGAAAATCAGGATAAATTTTACAAAAAGCATCAGGATAAAGTCCCTGATCCAATTTCTGAATCGCTGCATGAACTTCTTCTTTTTGAGCTGAAACCCCGCGCTGAGCGTATAAAGACATTTTAGAAATTTTGTGTTTTATAATTACCTGAATCGCTGCAAATGTACAATATCATGCTTAAACGAATGCTGTAAGGAATCGAATCCTAACAGAAATGAAAATACAATAACAAGTTCCAGGCTTCAATTCGAAGTCTTAGATTTGCACCCAATTATGCAGGTACACTATCAGGAATTGGGGGAGCTTCCAAAGTTTAGGAAGGCAGTTGTGACCATCGGAACCTTTGATGGCGTTCATTTAGGTCATCGCCAGATTATAGCGCAATTGATCAGTGAGGCAAGGGCCATTGATGGAGAAACCGTAATCATTAGTTTTTATCCGCATCCCAGATCCATTATTTCTACCAATTCTGCCGAAGTAAAATTGTTAAGTCTCCCAAAAGAAAAAATTGATTTACTGGCTGATACAGGAGTAGATCATCTTGTAATTATTCCATTCAATCAGAATTTCGCAAATCAGTCTGCCGATAGTTATATCTCAAACTTTTTAATTAAGTATTTTAATCCGCATACCATCATCATTGGATATGATCATCGGTTTGGTAAAAACAGATTGGGAGGTTATCAACTACTTGTTGCTTCTGGAAATGAGCTAGGTTTTAAAGTAAAAGAAATACCAGAGCACTTATTAAATGAAGTTGCCATCAGTTCAACCAAGATTCGTCATGCATTGTTACATACCGATATTACAACTGCAAATAAATATTTGGGGTATTCATATTTCTTTGAAGGGCTCATCATCAAAGGGAATCAATTAGGCAGAACCATTGGATATCCAACAGCAAACTTATTGATAGAAAACTCTGAAAAACTAATTCCGGGCAATGGCGTTTATGCAGTTACTGCAACAGTTTTGAGCGAAGAAGAAACAAAATCAACGCTATTAAAAGGGATGATGAATATTGGGGTTCGACCCACTGTTGATGGAATTAATCGTGTAATTGAAGTGAATCTTTTTAATTTTGATGAAGACATCTACGGCCGAAAGCTACAAGTACAGGTACAACATTTCATCCGCGGTGAAGTGAAATTT
>JAYUFN010000056.1:0-6783 GCA_043738705.1 Bacteroidota bacterium | reverse complement strand
AAAACTGGTATTCAATTCAATATCCGCCAATATTATATCGAAACCTTTCAGGCTATTACAGACCTAACAACTATTTCGCTAGTTAATAATCGCGGCGTAGAAAACATCACTTTGTTATCTCCTTATAATAATAACAATGGATATCGCTCTACTCAGCTTGATAATAAAATGTATCAGGTATCTATTCCAATTGGGTTTCAGTACGATCTAATTAAGGGAAAAAATATTGGGGTTATTATTGAGGCTTCAATTCAGCCAACCTTTACCCTCAATAAATCGCTTTATTTATTATCTACCGATTACAAGCATTATGCAGACGGCAGTAGCCTAATGCGTAAATGGAATATCAATAGCGCTTTCGGTGTCAACATCAGCTATCAATCAGGTGTATACCAATGGTACTTGGGACCACAGGCACGTTTCCAACAATTGCCAACTTATTCCAACAAATATCCTATAACAGAATATCTGATGGACTATGGTATTCGACTTGGATTCATCAAGCAACTTAAATAAATTTTCTTCATTTTGTTAAAGCATCCACATCATTTGATATTGGTGAGGGTAGGATTCTGCTTTTGAATAATTTTGTTTATGAAAATATTTTTATCACTGCTAGTTATTCTCATAACATTTACGGCTTGTAATAATAAAAAAAATATACACGCGGGTAAACCCAATTTAGACAGTACAAAATTTTATCCCCTCAAAACTTTTTTCAATGAACAAATCGTTGATGTTGATTTAGGCGCTTTCCCTATTTATCAAATCAAAGAACTAAATGGGAAACGAGATTCTTTTTCGATCAGCAAAGAAATTTTCAAGTTGTATGCAACTATTTTTTTACAAAAGGATATTAGTAATCCCTTACTTCAACCAAATTTTACTGAATCGGTTTTCCGTGATTTGAGCACCAAAAGTTATACGTTGAATTATCGGGCAAAGACAACAGAAGAACCAATTCAGAATATAGATATTCTTTTGGATGAAAACACTAATCTTGTAAAACGTGTTTTTATTAGAACTGAACTGCAACATCTAGATACAAGTATAGTTGAACAATGTAACTGGAAAGCCAATAAAAGTTTTCAGATAAATCGCTTTTCAAAAACAAGTAAGGGCTATGTTTCGAATGAATTGAATTATATCTCCTGGAACGATAGAAAAAAATAAATACTTAGGATGAAGGCAGCTGAATTTCAAAAACTATCTGATACCATACCCAATCAACCAGGTATTTACAAATACTATGATGAAGCTGGCGTATTATTATATGTAGGTAAAGCTAAAGACCTTAGAAAAAGAGTAGGCTCCTATTTTTCAAAAACATTCACTACATATAAAACACATGAACTAGTTCAACGAATCAGAGAGATACAATTCACAATTGTAAATTCTGAGCAAGACGCATTTTTACTCGAGAACTCACTGATAAAAGAGTATCAGCCCAAATATAATATCAATTTAAAAGACGATAAGACTTATCCATTTATAGTTATCAAAAAAGAACCATACCCAAGAATATTTTTAACCAGAAATAAAATCAAAGACGGATCAGAATATCTTGGTCCTTTTACATCAACTGGCAATGTACGCGAACTAATTTCATTTATCAGGCAATATATTACAATAAGAACTTGCAAGCTTCCTCTAACAAAAACAAATATTAAAAAAGGGAAGTTTAAAGTTTGTTTAGAATATCATTTAGGTAATTGTAAGGGACCCTGCGAGGGATTACAAAATGAAGATGATTATAACGAAGGGTTGCAACAGGTTCGTAATATGCTCAAGGGAAATTTATATCCTGTAATAACCCATTTCAAAAAAGAGATGCAGTTAGCAGCCTCAAGTTTAGCTTTTGAAAAAGCAGAACAACTAAGAAAAAAAATTGAACACTTAGAACACTATGAAGCCAAGTCGGTCGTAGTTGGAAAGCACCTTACTAATCTTGATGTATTTTCATTAGTTAGAGAAGCACAATGGGGCTATGTAAATTATTTAATGGTGCAAAACGGTACAATCGTGCAAACGCATAGTGTTCCATTAGAAACAAAATTAGAAGAATCTGATGAAGAGGTCTTGAGTTTTGTAATTGCAAATCTCCGAACAAGCTTCAACAGTTTATCTAGAGAAATCATTGTTCCATTTTCAATTGAATACCCTGACCCTGAGATCACAATAACGGTTCCAAAAGCTGGTGAAAAAAAGAAACTCTTAGAGCTTTCAGAAAAGAACGTTGCTTATTATAAAGAAGCTTTAATACGTAAACAGTTATTACATCTAGAGGATAAAACTGATATTGAGAAGAAGCAGGTACTGTTTGAGTTACAAGATTATTTACAGTTATCGGAAACCCCTACTCATATAGAATGTTTTGATAACAGTAATTTTCAAGGAAGCTTTCCAGTCTCAGCAATGGTTTGTTTCAAAGACGGTATTCCAAGCAAAAATGATTACAGGCATTACAATGTAAAAACGGTACAAGGTATTAACGACTTTGCAACCATGACAGAAGTGGTTTTTAGACGATACAAACGCGTATTAGCCGAAGCTTTGCCAATTCCTCAATTAATTATCATTGATGGCGGAAAGGGGCAGCTAAGTGCCGCTATGGAAAGCATTCATGAGCTAGGGTTACATGGAAGAACCACCGTTGTAGGTTTAGCTAAAAATGAAGAAGAACTTTTTTTTCCTGGAGATAATAGTTCAATCAAACTACCCTGGAATAGCGATAGTTTAAAACTAGTTAGAAGAATCAGAGATGAAGTACATCGGTTTGGAATTACATTTCATCGAAATCAAAGATCAAAGGGTACCATAAAAAATGAATTAGAAACAATTGATGGAATTGGCAAGCAAACTGCCACTCAAGTATTAAAATATTTTAAATCGGTAAAACAGGTAAAGGAGCAAACAACTGCACAATTAGCAGAGGTAGTTGGAGCGCAAAAAGCCAGGCTGATCTATATGCATTATCATCTTTTCGACGGATTGACATAAAAAGGGGCCAGGATGAATATCCAGCCCCGTTTTAAAATCCAATATCCTATGAAAAACCATAACTAAGTTAAGTAAACTATTGCATCAAACAAATATTTATCGCGCAATAAATTGCATAAACCTGCTTTAAATGCAAAAAAAGAGCCGGATCGGCTCTTTTTTAAAATTTTCATAAACCCAACTCTAATAATTCCAGAGATCTTGTTCGTAATTGAATATTTTTTCTTTGATATTCTGACCTTCTAATAATCTAAGTAAAGGATCTTTGACTATTGCATTCAAATACTTATCACCAGGATTGTTCATGGTAGTTTTAATAACATAGCCAGAGAAAAAGCGGCTCTCAAAGAGCTCTTCCCAACTCATTCTACCCGCAAAGTTTTTAGGATTATATACTTCATACTTTACTAGAGATTTTCTTAAATCGGGATAATAGACCCAGAACAAAGTTCTTGGTTGTGATTTTCCGGCAACAACTTGCTTAGCAATTGGCGCAATTCCAATGATACGGCAATACATTCTGCTTGCTTCTTTATCAAAAATCCACTGCTCTTTTATTCTAAATGTGTAAACAGAATCAGGGCTAAATCTTGGCTTCTTGGTAATTACTCTTTCAATTACCCCCGAAACTGGATCTGCAACATCCACTGTATCCAAAGCACCTGTAGTTAAATTAGAAACTTGCTCGCCAGTTAATGGGGTTTTAAATTGATCTGACTCTGGTGAAAAAGCTACTAAGCTATCATTTTTGATAGCACTTAATAATATTGAAAAAAATCTTTGATCTCCATTATCATCCTTACCGGGATACATGAAAGATTGGTTGATTTTTTCGCGACCATCTATCTCTTCCCAAACAAATTCGCTCCATACCTGATCGTCTTCGCGGATATAATCATATTCCAAAGGTGTTCTTTCTTTTATTAGATTTCTGTCCACTGCATAATTACTCCTTAAAGAAACTTCCTGCTTGGTATCAAATCCGCCGGGAATCGTAGTATCATACCTTACACTTACCGTAGCTGATGCTGGCACAGTACTGATCACCGTATTAGGTTTGGTTGTATCAGTTATAGCAGCTGCGTTATTGTTTAAATATTTTGATCCCCCAGCTTTTGTTCTGGTATTTGTATTTGTTGGAGTATTGTTTGCAGCAGGCTTAGCCTTATACTTCGACTGCGCATTCAACTGAATCGCATTCATCCCAATAAAACAGAGCGAACCATATAATAATAACTTTTTCATGTAACTATTTTTATTGATTTTGGTTGCATGTAATTCGCCAGTAAACATGGGTTGGTAACAACTTTTGTTATGGCTCATTTCATACGCGCATTTATTGAAGTGTAAACGAAATATTTTGTTCTAATTGTCTTGACCCACCAGGTCCTTTTACTTTAATTTCATCAATTACCACCGTAGAACCTGCTTGGCATCTTTTTAATAATGCCTGTGCATCAGCATTAAAATATAAACCAGTCACTTCAGCAACACCTAGTCCTTCCTCAAAGCCTTTACCTGTGCAAATCAAGGTAAACGAAGTTACTTCATAACGAACGCCTTCAAATACAAAGTCGCGCAATTCTGCTGCAACCCCTTTTTGAACACGGAATACGTTTGCAGCAATTGGCCCACCGGCTTTACCACCTACAGTTGCCAATGGATCCGGAACTCTTTTAATAGGAATAATAATTCTTTGATTACTCTTACCATCAGTTGCTGTAACAATTGCAGAACCAAGATTCTGACAACTTACGATATATTGACCAGGTCCTTCTTTTCTGCTGCTAACCCCATTACCATCTACAGAAACGGAAACTTTTTCATCACCACCTCCACCCGTAACACTTAATGGGTTTTCCATTCCCTGATAAAATACTCTTGTTTTATCCGTCGATACTACTAAACCTGAAGGAATACCAACTGTATATTTAACTTCTTTTTCAACAGTTGCAATAGTACCATCTGGTTTTGTATAAGAAATTCGTACTTTTTTTACCGAAGAACCTGAACCATTAACTATTGTTTTATATTCTGCAGAACCACCTTCCTTAATTGCAACTGGAGAACCGTCGATAGTAATATTTGGTTTTGCAGCTTTACTAAATGCTCCGATACCTGAGGTAATAATTAATTCTTCACCGGGCATTAGATATTGCGAATTAGTTCCAGCAAATGCCGCAAATTCATCATAGATCAATTCTACTGCGCCAATTTTTTTGTGACATTGTTCAACAAATTGTCCTTCGCTATTTTTGATATCATTCTGAAATTTACTCAGTATGGTAATCGCTGCAATTGTTGGGGTCATATGAAAATACAGATAAGACAAATCAGCTTTCACCTCCTTATTAGTAGTTGGCGGTGGAGTTAAATCAAGTGGCAGTGTAGGACCAATTTCTTTTGCAATACTCGAATCGATTGCCAGTAAATCTTCTTTATATTTTTTAAGTTTGTCGAATAAAATTTTTCCCTTTCCCTTTCCACTTGGAGCTGATTCAACTAATAAACGGGTTGGCGCTTCAAGATCATCTTCTTTAAAATCTTCTACCCCATTTTCTATTTTCAATCCAGATTCTTTTTTCAGCTCTTCTTTTAATCCATCTATATAAGCATACAACTCATCCGACAAAGATTTAGCTATTAATGCTTTTGGCATCCATATCTCTGCTTTCTCTTTTGTTTTCGGGTCTTTTATTTTTTCCTGGAATGAATTGAAGATATCTACATTCTTCTTTTCAACCATTGAACTGGCAGTATTCAAACTGTTATTCACAGTTTTGAACGCATTCAGAATCTCGTTCGAAACATTCAGTGCCAATAATGCAGTAAGCACTAGGTACATCATGTTGATCATCTTCTGCCGCGGCTCCTTAGGTAGTGACATGCTAACTTAATTTAGAAATACAAATTTTACAATTGGTTCAACTTGAGTGGGTTCATCTTCCCTGCATTGCAGTGATCATGCTACCATATACCTGATTTAATTTACCCAAGTTATTTGCAAGTGCCACAATCTGCTCTTTTGCTTTAATTGCATCTTCTGCAGTACCTGTCATTGCTGCAGAAGCTTGTGACAGTTTACCGTAGAATTGATTCAATGCTTTCAAATGATTGCTACTTTCAGTCAATTCCAATTCGTAGATTGTATTTAAAGAAGCAAGGTTTTTGTTTAAGCCCTGCATTTGTTCATGAAAATGTTTTGCAGATTCTGAAGCACCATGGAAACCAGCCAATGAATGACTTGCATTAAGTGTTGCCTCTTTAATAGCACTGAATGCAACGGTTGCTTCTTTTGCTTTTAATGAAAAATCGCTCGTAGCTTTCACTACATCTCCAATCTCACCCATGCGATCCACGGTGGTTCCCAATTTCTGAAAACTATTGCTGAGTTTACTAAGGTTTGTTGGAGTAATATCAGCATCCTGTAACATTTTATCTAATGTTTTTAAGGCAGGATTACCTGTTTCTACAGGAGCTGGAATATAAGATGGTCCCATATCCGGAGGAGGCAAAATAGCGTATACCAAAAAAATTAACGCTTCTGTAGATAACCCAATTTTCAATGCCCAATCTGCCCAAGACAAGTGCAGGATTTTAGCCATTGCACCAAAAATTACGACAGCAGCGCCGGTACAAACAATAACATTTACCACGCGATTTACAGTTGGAGAAACACCTTGAGCCATAAAGGTTATTTTAGTTTAGTTAAAACAATTTGATTGAACTAGAAGGTTATACCTAATATTTATGATCCTGTTAATTACGAAATTACTTTTTCAT
>JAYUFN010000055.1:0-2440 GCA_043738705.1 Bacteroidota bacterium | reverse complement strand
GCTCCTTCGAGTGTTAAGATATAAGTATTTAAACCAGTTTTTTGATCGATGCTGACTGGTACATTATTAGTACCTATTTGAGCATCCACTGATTTACTAAACATTACTTTACCAGTATTGATATCGGTAAGATTTAGCATCAACTTATTAGCAACTGCAGCTTTAAAAGTAGCGGTAAATGTTCCACCCTTAGCTGGGTTAGGATAAACACCGAGTTCTTTCGACTGCAAGCTGTTTAAATATCCAATATCTGTTTTAGAGAATGCAACTTTACTAATATCAGCAGTAACGGTTGTTTGCTTACCACCATTTACAACTAAGCCAAAAATTACCATGGTAATATCTTTTGGATCGATATTATCTTTTAGAGCAGCTGATTTGAAATCATCTAAGCTAATTCTATAATCCTGACTTGTTGAGCTTAATGGCAAACTTAAACTATACTGATCAGCCCAGTTAGGGATACCATCTCTCACCAAGGTAATATACATGGTAGATCCTGTTCCTTTAGCTGTAAACTGGAATGATTTATATCCGGTTAAGTCTTGAGCAGCTCCACCACCTCTCAGCATTTTATAGACTGATACGAAGTCTGGAGTAGAAGCTTCTACTTGAATATTTCTAAACAATTTGAAATCATCCTTATTATCAGTTGCAAGAGCTGGATCATTATTAACTCTAAACGATTTGATTGTGCTGGTTGAAGCATTTACTTGTGCACCCCAGTTACCATCTGCGATAAACACTTCATCTTGTAATACCCCATTCAAATACAAACTAAGTGTTGACTCATAAATATCAGAAGTAGGTATATTGATGGTAGTTAATCCGCTTGCATTTAAAGTAAACGGAACTTGTTTCTTACCGGTAGATACTGATTGCTCAGTAGCTTTTTCAGTAAGCTCAAAATATCCGTTAGTAACTGTAGTACTGTTGTTTACTTCTACCACTATTCGATCGGATAAACGCTTACCCTTCGTTACGAAAGTAGTAGGTAATCCTTTTGCATTTGGAATAGCTTCTGCTGATTGTGATGCAGATAATCTGGTCATCATATCAGTAGCCATTGTTGTAACTAAATCCTGTGATCCAGCCCATAATTGAATATTATACATTACCTCATCAGCTGAGTAATCTCTATTCAACCAATTAGACTGTACCGTATAGAAAGATCTACCAGTTTTAGCTCCAATTACAAAACTCATTACATATTCTGTTTGACCCAAATTATTAGTCATTTTGTAACTAACCATTGGAATCTTATTGATTACAACAGACTGTACAGATTGTAACACCGCACCTTTTAAACGATCACAGATTGCTTTAGTGTGGTCGTAAACTTCGCCAGTAGTTCTTAATCCAAATGCAACCGCTTTTGCTTGGTTATTTGATGTAAAGTCGATCGACATTACATCTTTCGCATTGGTAATAGAAGTTAAGTCTGCTGGAGTAGAAGCAAATGGTTTTAGATTAGTTCCAGCAATCTTAGTTGGTAATAATTCTTGTAAAGTTAATTGTGTACCAACACCGGTCACCCCTCTCTTAATACCGTTATTAACGATTGCAGGGAGTTTATTATAATCTACTGGTCCGTGGGTACTATTAATTGAGCTAAAGTAAACGCGGTTACCAACGGCATCGCCTAAGCTTTTGCTTTCAAGGCCACCGCCACCGCCGCCGCCTACACCACCACCACCGCCGCCACCGCCACCACCACCTCCGGCTGGAGGAGCAGGAGCACCGCTAGTGAATCCAAAATCGAACGAATAATCAGAGCCAGTGATAGGGTCTGGTGCTACAATTAATGCATCCGCATTAACTCCATTTAACACACCATCATTATCTTTTTCAGGATCTGAGCCCTGATTGGCTAAAGTTAAATTTT
Source organism: Bacteroidota bacterium (assembly GCA_043738705.1). Classification (GTDB taxonomy): domain Bacteria; phylum Bacteroidota; class Bacteroidia; order Chitinophagales; family Chitinophagaceae; genus Sediminibacterium. The sequence goes on along the minus strand of JAYUFN010000055.1, from coordinate 555 downwards.
TAAGACCTAATACATTTTGTTTAGTTGGAGGACCAACGTTTGGAACACGAATAATATAATGGGTACCTGCCACTAAAGGAACATTATAAATAGTACTTGAGGTATTAGTTGCTGCTCCTGGGCTGAAGAGGTAGTAACCATGACTATCAGTGATTGCGCTAGCAATTACAGATGTTCCTGCAGAATTCAGTAATTGAACAATCACTCCTGCAATACCTAATTCCCCATCATCTTGAATACCATTGGCGTTTGTATCATCCCATACTCGATCACCCACTTCACCATCAGCAACATAAATGGTTGCTGTTAAAGTGGGTTGACTTAAACTATAGTTAGCAGATTGACCACCAGTAATTGAATACGAACCAACCAGATTAAGCGTTTTGCCTTGTGCGGGAACACCGTCAAGGAAAACTGCTGATGGACTACCAGAGATTGTAATTCCAGCTAAGTCAGCAGGAATTACGTTGTTTAATTGAGGGGTACCGCTTATTGTGGTGGCAAAAGGAGTAACTACGGGAATTTTCTGATTAGCAGCTTTAACCCCAGTAATAG
>JAYUFN010000054.1:0-2443 GCA_043738705.1 Bacteroidota bacterium | reverse complement strand
AAGTTGAAAGCTACTTATGCTTTACATGCATTTGTAAATACAGCTTCTTTATCAGCAGAACAAAAACAAGTTGCTAAACAAAGCCTAAGTAAGGGACTTAAACAAGTTAAAACAGAATATGCGAAGAAATATATTCAAACTGAATTGAATCAATTAACAGATGAAGGCACTGTGTTGCAATATTTATCAGTGTTACCAAAGCCTGACTTGAAACAGCAACCCGATCCATTTTATGCTGCAAAGCTAAATGCAACGCAACAGCTTTTGTTAGCGCAAGATTTATTGGAGTTGAAAATAAATCCACTCACCATTAAACAGTTTTTGAACAGGGTTTCAAGAATTCCTGGAATTACTTCATTTATGGTAGCCAGTAAATATTTGAACAACCCTGTTTGTAATAAAGATGCTGCAATAGTAGTAACGCGTTTGGCATTAACGGATGAATCCATCAAAGGACCAGCTGTAAGGGAAGCATTAGAAAAAGCTTTATCCTTGATTAAGGGCGAAGACAGTGCTTTAATGGTAAATGGATTAAATAAGTTACTAAAGAAAATGCCCTACGATTATGGCTACCGTAATTTATTTAATGGCACTGATTTAAATGGATGGAAAGCATTGGTGGGTAATCCAATTAGTAGAGCTAAGATGGGAGACTCTGTATTGAAAATAGAACAAGTAAAAGCCAATGAAAAAACCAAAGGCGATTGGATTGTAAAAGATGGGCTGCTGATTTTTACTGGCCATGGCGATAATCTTGCTACAGATACACAATACGGCGATTTTGAAATGTATGTCGACTGGAAAATAACAGCTCAAGGAGATGCTGGAATATATTTGCGAGGTTCTCCTCAGGTTCAGATTTGGGATACCAGCAGAAGAGAAGCGGGGGCGCAAGTTGGATCGGGTGGTTTGTATAATAATCAGAAGAATGAAAGCAAGCCATTGGTTGTTGCTGATAATAAGATTAGAGAGTGGAATAGCTTTCATATTATTATGAGGGGTGAAAAAGTAACTGTTTATTTAAATGGTATTTTAGTAACAGATAATATCACTTTAGAAAATTATTGGGATAGAAAAATTTCAATTTTTTCAAAAGAGCAAATCGAATTGCAAGCACATGGAACTTATGTGGCATATCGAAATATTTACTTAAGAGAATTGCCATCAAGCGAACCTACCGCTATTTCCGAGGAAGAAAAGAAGCAAGGATTTGTTTCTTTATTTGATGGAACCAATTTGGATCAATGGACTGGCAATACAACCGGATATATTGTAAAAGAAGGCGCTGTGGAAGTAAATCCAGAAGCGCATGGCGGCGGAAATTTATATACCAAGGAGGAGTTTGCAGATTTTGTATATCGCTTTGAATTTCAATTAACACCTGGAGCTAATAATGGTATTGGCATTCGTGCGCCACTAGTAGGTGATGCTGCGTATGTAGGTATGGAAATTCAAGTACTCGATAGCGAACATCCGATGTATAAAGACTTATATGAGTACCAATATCATGGATCAGTATATGGTGTGATACCTGCCAAACGAGGATTTTTATTGCCGATGGGAGAATGGAACAAAGAAGAAATTTTTATAAAAGGGAATAAGATCAAAGTCACTTTAAATGGTACTATAATCGTAGATGGCGATATAAAAGAAGCTTCCAAAAATGGAACGTTGGATCATAAGGAACATCCGGGTTTGCTTAGAACTTCTGGTCATATTGGTTTTTTGGGGCATGGAGATGTTGTAAGGTTTAAAAACATGCGAATTAAAAAAGTATAAAAAATTAAGCTAAGTTCTCAATTACCATTTAAATGAATGCATTACTCGGAGTTATTTTTCATTTTGTAGGAGGCTTTGCTTCTGGAAGTTTTTACATGCCTTACAAAAAAGTAAAAGGCTGGAACTGGGAAAGCTTTTGGATTGTAGGCGGATTATTTTCTTGGTTAATTGTTCCGCCCATTGCTGCTTGGTTAACCATTCCAGGTTTTGTAGAAATCATTAAAGGAGCTGGTTCTAACACCCTAGGCATTACGTATTTATTTGGCGTGCTTTGGGGAATTGGCGGATTAACATACGGACTAGGCGTTCGTTATCTCGGTGTTTCTTTAGGGAGTAGTATTATTCTCGGATTATGTATGGTGTTCGGTGCCATCATACCATCCATTTATTATAATTTTTTTCCGCAGATAGGTAAAGACAGTTTTAGCACTATTGCAAATAGTCATTGGGGTTTAACGGTGTTAGCAGGGTTGTTAGTTTGTATTATCGGTATCATTATTGCAGGTAAAGCGGGCGTAATGAAAGAAAAAGAATTAATAGATGCTAAGGCTGCTGATCCGCATGGGGTGGAACTTAAAACAGAATACAAATTTGCATTGGGCATGTTTGTATCCATTGTGTCTGGCGTATTAAGCGCTTGTTTCAATTTTGGATTAGAAGCCGG
>JAYUFN010000053.1:0-2448 GCA_043738705.1 Bacteroidota bacterium | reverse complement strand
AATACAGCCATATTTTTGGTAATTTTTGAATTAAGTGCCAGTTTGATTAGTAACTACTGCTACATTTTTCGTAACTTCGCACTTTTATTCGATCACCTAAATTTCTTTTAGGCATGTCCAATCAAAGTTTGTTTGAGAAGTTACAGTTAAAGGATGAAAAGAACCTGCTGATTCAGGGTATTCCTTCTTCTATTGAAAAGCAATTCGCAAAGTTAGCTTACGCCAAAAACGTAACTCCTTTGTTGAAAAGTAAAAAGGTTGATTTTGCCCTTTTGTTTGCATTGAGTCAACAGCAATTGAACCAGATTTTGCGCGAGGTTTTTCCTGCACTAAGTGAAGAAAGTAAGCTCTGGATTGCTTATCCTAAAACAACTAGTAAAATTGTTAGTGACCTTAACCGCGATTGCAGTTGGGAAATGCTTACTAAGAACGAATATGAGTCGGTTCGTCAGGTAGCGATTGATAATGTTTGGAGTGCTATCAGGTTTAAGAAATTGGATACGATTCCAAATCGTGACAGAAGTTTTTCGGAGATTAAAATAGCCGAGTTAAATGCTGGTGACTTTGAAAAACGACTAGTAGTTCCCCCTGCTGAATTAGGTAGTATGTTCTTAAAGCACAAAGAAGCGCAACAGTTCTTTACATCTTTATCTTTCTCAAATCAGAAAGAATATGTAAGCTGGATTGAAGCGGCTAAAAAAGAAGATACTAGGAAACGAAGACTTGAAACTGCACTCGAAAAATTATTAGCAGGTAAAAAGAATCCAACAGAAAAATAAGATTTAGTTTTTTGATAAAGAAGCGTGCTTGGTTTGATATTAGGCACGCTTCTTTATACTATTTATTTTATAATAACAGTCCCCAACTGCTTCGTAATTCCTCTTTCAATATTTTTTAAATGCTGGTGTAGTTCTATTAATCGCATTTGCTCATCTAGTGGGGCATGCTCCATATCGCGCTGATTTTCTTCAAACATTTTTTTTAGCTTACGAAGTTTAAAATAGTTTACACTCATCAACACGTCCTGATGTTTTACATCTCTATTCAAAATATGCATGCCTTCCATTTTTTTATCCCAGTTTTCACTTAATTCGTGATGATTCATGCTTAGATGAATTACTATATTTCGAAGCGCTTCATTTGGATGATATAGCATTGATTTTGAAGTAGGTGCTTGGCCTTCTAAAAACATTTTTTTATAAGTTTCAAAAAGCTCTTCCATTTGCCTATTATCAAAATGGAATTGTTCTAACTCGTTAAAAATGTATTCAGCCATGGTTTTGGATTCATCCCATTGATTCAAACCAAATTCCAACAATACTCTTAATACATTTCTTTCATGGGCTTCGTCCTTATTAAAGAGTAACTGAGAGTCGTCCAGTACATCTTCTGGTTGCCCTATCTGCGCAGATTGTAAATCTTCGGAAGCTTGTTTTTTTTCTTCCCTGGTTATTTTATCGCGTTTTAATTTATTAACCAGATTAGTTAAACCCGATTCGTCAATTTTTAATAAGTCGGCACATTGCCTTATATAATCTTGCTGTCTTGTAAAATCCTCTGCTTTATTTAATTTACTAATCGTTTCTGCAACCTGATTTACTACAACACTCTTTCTTGAAACGTCGTTTCCAGCTTCTTTCAGTAATACTTCTAACTGAAAAAGAATGAAGTCTTTTTTATTTGCGGCAATAAATTCATTGAAAGCGGTTACACCAACTTTGTTTACATAACTATCGGGGTCTTCTTTGTCTGGAATCAGTACCAGTCTTACATTCAGCCCTTCCTCTAAAGCCATATCTAGTCCGCGTAAAGCAGCTTTGATTCCAGCATTATCTCCGTCATAAATGATGGTAAGATTATTTGTATATTTTTTTACCAGCCTGATTTGGTCTGTCGTTAAAGAAGTGCCACCACTTGCAACAACATTCTCAATTCCTGCCTGATGAAGGCTTACTACATCGGTATATCCTTCAACCAGCAAACACTCATTGGATTTATCTATTGCCTGTCTTGCAAAATATGATCCATAAAGTATTTTGCTTTTTGAATAGATTTCATTTTCCGGAGTATTAATATATTTTGGAGCGCGATCGGCCTTGCCTATTACTCTGGCACCAAAGCCAATAATTTTTCCAGAATTATTATGAATTGGAAAAATGATTCGGCCTCTGTAATTGTCTACCAGTTCATTACTATTGCGTATAGAAACCAAACCTGTTTTAGGAAGTATTTCCTGACTAAATTGGTTTTCAAGTAAGGCTTTCGTAAGTGAATCTTTACTATCAGGGTTATATCCAATTTGAAATTTTTGCAGGATAGATTCCCGAAATCCTCTTTCTTGTAAATAGGATAGTGCAATATTTTTTCCTTGGCTTGATTCAGTTAATTGTTCCGTAAAAAATTTTTGTGCAAAATGGTTGATTGCATATAAACTATCGGATGTTTGAT
>JAYUFN010000052.1:0-2450 GCA_043738705.1 Bacteroidota bacterium | reverse complement strand
GTTCGTTCTGTTCTGTTCTGTTTTGAGTACCTAGCTCTTCCAAATTTATAAGCAGACACTCTGAGATATGAACCATTGTATCCTTGTTCTTGGCATCAATTATTCCGGAGTAAAGATATTTGATGAGCGAAGGAGGGCAAAGCTTGATCAGCCAACTTGTTTTTCCTATACCCTGATCCCCCGCAAGTGTTAATACCGTGTGATTACTGAGTTCATCAACAAGAGCTGAAGCAACAAGTGCAACAAGCCATTTTTTTATAATCCTACCAAAGAAACTATCGTCCGTTGTCTTAACTGTAGCAGCTAATTCAGCAATATAATCTACGCCGTCCCATGTAGGTAAATTTCCGAAATACTCAGTGAAGGCATTATATTCTGGTGTAAAATTTGAATGAATAAGTCGTTGTAAATGCTCAACCGGTATACCAAGGTTTAATTCGGTAATGAGAAAAAAAAGAAGCGAATTCAGCTCACGATCCGTGAACATGCACCATGTTTCCTCATTTATTTTTCTGAATTCAGTTCTGCCTTTGATGACATTGTATCTAAAAGCATAGCGTTCCTTTAACGCTTCCTGAACCTGCACTACAGGATTCATCTTTTTCTTTCCTGCAAACTTTCCAAAATCTTCAGCTTGTCGAGCATAGATATCATGAAACGTGTGTAGGTGATCTTCAAAAGCAGATAAATTAATTTTTTCATCAAGAATCTTCAAAGCTGCTTCCATTGGAATTCCCCTACCTGAACATTGGCTAGATACAAACAAGGTATAGGTATGCCTTGTACCCTCTTCGAACTTAAGCCCTTTGTCTGATGCAAAATGAAGAATATCGGTAACAGTTTTAGCCGGGTCGGAAGTTTTCGTTTGTGTCGCTTTCACTAATTTATTCCCAGAAGTAAAATTCTCAGGAATAATAAAAGCTTCAGCATTTTCATTTATGAAGCTGTTGTTGTCTTGAGATAGAAACAATTTTCTTGTTTCATCCTTTGTTGCTGGATCAATCTCAATGCCTGCTAATTTAAAGATTTGGGCCACTGCTTTCCAAGTTTCTTTTTTCCGTTTTGCATCAGCTATGTGAATGATAACATGGACGCCATTACCGGAAGCAGAGATAGCGATCAAGACGGAATTTTTTCCGAAAGACTTAATGCAAAAATCTTTTATGATTTCTGCCGTGACTCTATCCTTTGAGTCAATATCGATTGCGAGATACTTATTATGTTTTATAATATGTTTCTCAGCAGTGCCACCTTCCATTAATGCACCTACAGTAGTGCATAACAAACTTTGCTTTAACGTTGTCCTCCTCTTCTTGTCAGGTTCATTGCGGATTTGCTCAATCAATTTGGTGTAAGCCTCGCTGTGATGCCTATAAAGTGGCAACACCTGCATCAACTTCATGTGTTGTGGGTTCTGATCTGAAACATTTTTAGTTACTGTAATTAATTGTTCAGAATGAGGACCTTCCTGAACTGGGATGTTGTTTTCAATCATCGATAGTTGTGATTTGAAGTTTAAAATATGTTAATCTTTCATTAGTGTATTCGAAATAGCTTAGTGTTGCCTTTTTACTATCCTACTCCTGTTGAGTTAATTTTTTTTTGTAAAACCATGAGGAAGTAGATTTTTTTTAACAATGAATAATTAGATTTACTCCGGTAATTAATTTTTTCTTATGGGTAATAATTGTTTGTCCTCTGTCATCCTTTGTCCAAATTAACCCCCATTCTTTTCGCGTCAGATTGGACCTGTTTTTGTTTTTATAAACTGCATCAAGTAATGGATCATTTGCCGCATCAGAAAAATCAAAATTGTATTGAGTAGGAATTGGGGGCATCGACACAGAATATATCTGTTCTAGATATGCACGTAGGAGGTATGTAAAATATAATACTTTGTCCCCTACTTTTTCCGTATCAAATTCAAAGCGTACTCTTGAACCGATAAAATATGGTGATAACCATGCGCCAGCTATAAGTGGATCTTCGTTTAATGAGATCATTGTTTTTTTAAACAACTTTGGGGATTCGAATATCCACATGTTCCGATCAGAATAAATATTGTATGTTCTTTGGTGTAACATTTTGTTTTTGGCTTATAGTTTTTGACTTAGCTTAAGAGTAGATTAAATTTGTGATTAGATCTGATATTTTGGCTTAATGAGTTTATAGGCACTCAAAACTTCACTTCTTTTTACTTTGATAGCACCTTCACCTATGCGATAAATTGGTATTAGATTTTTCCGAATTAGTTTGTAAAAGGTAACTTTAGATACACCTATTAATAATGCTCCATTAGCTACACTCATTATCGGATCGATTTCCATCGATGCTAATATTTGCTGATGAGATTTCAAAAGCTGTATCACTTCAATCAGCAATCCTATTAAATTGGTATTTGAATTTCCTTGTTCTTCTTGTGCCATAGAATTATTTTAGAAATTTGATTT
>JAYUFN010000051.1:0-2454 GCA_043738705.1 Bacteroidota bacterium | reverse complement strand
AAAGTCTGCATGCAAACGTAGACCAACAAGATGAACAGGTCCACGATCTTTGTTATAGGCAGGATTTATCACAAACAGATAATCTGGGCTCATGAATATTTGTTTAGTAAGATGCATGGAATAATAGGCTTCAAAAATTTTTTCTGCGTCATAATTTAATTTTCATGAGCCCAGATTATCAGTTTGTGATAAATCCTGCCTATAACAAAGATCGTGGACCTGTTCATCTTGTTGGTCTACGTTTGCATGCAGACTTTTAATTATTAAGTTGTAATATTTATACGGCAAAAGAGGTGCCGCAACCGCAAGTACTGCTGGCATTGGGATTTTTAAATGTAAAGCCACGGCTATTTAATCCACCTTGCCAATCCACTTCCATCCCATACAGATAAATCTGATGCCCTTTATTCATCACAAAGGAGATACCTTCTAGTTCAAATCTTTCATCATCATCTTCGGGTTTATCAAAGCCTAATATATATGTCATCCCACTACAACCACCCCCTTTTACCCCAACTCTTAAGCGTTGATCATGATCAAATCCAGGCTCCTGCATGAGTCTTTTTACTTCTTCTATTGCCCCAATTGTAAGCCTAACCGGAGTTGCTGCTATCATTTCCATATATCAAGTTTAGAATGCAAATTTACGGCCATTCTGTTTTAAATAAGTTAAGTCTACTTTCGATAACTGGAAAATCGTAGTTCAACCATGCTTTCGCTTACTTTTGTCAAAAAAGAATATGTTGGATACAACGATGTTTTTTACCGTGGTTATCGGGGTAATGATTGCTGGTTTAGCAGGATGGCTGATTTACCTACAACGTAAAAGTCAAACGATAGAAAAGTCGTACAGTTCCAGAAATACAGGTTTGCAATTACAAGCTTATGAACGTTTAACCGTTTTAGCCGATCGCATTGCGCTTCCTAATATTATAGGTCGTTTAAATATTTCTGGCATCAGTAGCAGAGATATGCAAGAATTACTGACAAAGCAAATTAGAGATGAATTTGAATACAATATCAGTCAGCAAATCTATGTTAGTGCTGATGCTTGGAAAGCAATGACTAATCTAAAAGAGCAGAATCTACTCATCATCAATCAAATCTCAAGGTCATTACCAGAAAACACCAGCGGAATTGAATTGAATAAAAATATACTTGGTTTTTTAATGAATGATCCAAAGGGACAATTACACGTTTTAGTGAGCGAGGTGTTAAGTTTCGAAGCAAAAAAAATCTTATAATTTTGTTACATTCTAATGATTGAAAAATGAGCGAAAAAAAGTGTTTCACAGATAGTGGTATTGAGATCAATAAAGTTTACTACAGTACTCCTGAACACTTATCCAAAACCATTGAAGTTCCTGGAGAATTTCCCTATACAAGAGGTGTACAGACTGATATGTATCGAGGTAAACTTTGGACAATGCGTCAGTATGCCGGATTCTCCACTGCGGAAGAAAGTAATAAAAGATATCATTTTCTATTATCACAAGGCGTAATGGGATTGAGTGTGGCATTTGATCTTCCTACACAAATCGGATATGATAGTGACCATATATTAGCAGAAGGTGAAGTAGGAAAAGTGGGCGTTGCAATTGATAGTATTGAAGACATAGAGGTCCTTTTTTCCGGAATCAATCTGGAGCAAGTATCTACTTCTATGACCATCAATTCAACAGGATTTATTTTACTTGCTTTTTATGTTGCTTTGGCGAAAAAACAGGGAGCAGATTTAAAAAAAATTTCCGGAACAATTCAAAATGATATTTTAAAAGAATATGCTGCCAGAGGCACCTATATCTATCCTCCCAAAGCGTCCATGCGAATCATTACAGATATATTCGAATGGTGTGCCAAAGAAGTTCCAAAATGGAATACTATTTCAATTAGTGGTTATCATATTAGAGAAGCCGGTAGTACTGCTGTTCAAGAAATTGCATTTACTTTAAGTAATGGGAAAGCGTACGTGAAAGCTGCACTGGAAAAGGGTTTAGATATTGATGTATTCGGAAAACGTCTTTCCTTTTTCTTTAACGCACACAATCACCTCTTTGAAGAAGTGGCAAAATTCAGAGCCGCAAGGCGTATGTGGTCGACCATCATGAAAGACCTTGGTGCTACAGATGAAAAAGCGATGATGCTACGTTTTCATACACAAACTGGTGGTGCTACTTTAACAGCTCAACAACCGCTTAATAATATTTGTCGAGTTACGATTCAAACTTTATCTGCTGTTTTAGGAGGCACCCAGAGTTTACATACGAACGGTTATGATGAAGCATTGAGTTTGCCTACTGAAGATGCCGCTCGTGTTGCTTTAAGAACACAACAAATAGTTGCATTTGAAAGTGGTGCTCCAGATACAGTTGATCCTTTAGCAGGTAGCTATTTTGTAGAATCACTTACCGATGAAGTAGCGAAAAAAGCACTTGAACTGATTAATAAAATTGA
>JAYUFN010000050.1:0-6836 GCA_043738705.1 Bacteroidota bacterium | reverse complement strand
TCATAAATGTAAGAAATTGTTCCTTTTCCAGTGATAGAAATTGTTTGAGGCAGATTTAAATAATTATATGCAATGCTGCTAATGTTTTTGTTGGCATCACTTATTAGATTTCCGTTAGCATCGTAGCTATAATCAGTAGAGGTTTTACTTCCTGCATTGTATTTAAAATCTCCTAAAGTACTAGCATTATCATTTGCGCCATCGGCCACTTGCTGTAATTTATTGCTTCCACCTTGGTATGCATAGCTTAATAAATCTATTGGCACTGAACTTGTAGCACCTGTCTTTAAACCAAATTGGTTCATAGTTAATATGTTACCATTAGGATCATAGCTCAAATTAGTGGCACTAAAATCCAATCCAGCATTTTTATTAAAAGATGTTCCCGTATATTGGTTAAAATCTGCATTGCTTAATCTATTTACAGCATCATAACTAAAATCATATTTGCGGATCTGTCCATCATGTACACTTTTCCAAATAGTTCCAGTGATATTTCCATTGTATTGAATAGCACTTGTCCAAGATGAACCTCCAACTGTAGGGCTCTTATCATAGCCCAATTCAAAACCAAAATAATTTCCGGCTGTATAGCTAGGTGGAGTTGTAAAGGTTTCGCCACTATTATAGGCAGTATTGGCCGTTGACAAGTCTCTAACAAATGCCCTATTGATTCCTAACAACCAGCCTCTGATATTATACTCATACGCTAAGGTTTCTAAAGGGTTAGTAGTATAATTACTGCCACTTTTAGTATTACCTAGGTTTTTGGTTTTCAGTTGGCCAAGCACGTCGTATTGCAATACAGAAACGGTATTCGCTATTGTTAAAGCATTACTGTTTACCAAGCTGTTTTGTATTTGCTTTGTGGTGTTAATCAGCCTGTTTAAATAATCATAACTCATTCTACTAACCGTAACTGTTGTTTGTGGATTTGTTGTACCGGATTTTTGCTGGCTTTGAACCACCGTATATGCCTGTCCTGCCCATGTGTACTCAGTTGTACTCACATCTGTACCTCCGGTAATATTCTGGTTCTGGGTTTGTATTACCCTGCCTTTATCATCATAAATCTGAGAACTATATAAGTACGTTGTGGGATTATTATTATTCAAGACTTTGACCATTGTCCACGTAACCGCACCTTTTGTAGTTATGGCACTATTTTGAGCTGGCATCTGCGGATATGGAAAATTACTATTGCTTGTTGCAGTAAAATTGCTATTCCATGAACTATTTAAACTTCCTGATACAGCACTTACTCCTACATAATCATCATAATGCGTTTGTGTTAACAATTCAAAACCACTAGCTGTACTTGGATAAGAAGTGCTATTATAAGCTGCATTGTAATTTGTAGCTAAATCGGTTGCACTATTTAGTAATCCAGTTTGGACTGGTCGATTCAAGTTATCATAGACAGTCACCATCCACGTACTTAATCCACGCATATTGGCATCTTGAGTCATTACCAAACGGTCTAGATTGTCATACACCATATACACTTCACCTGCGCCTGGTACTTTTTTCATGATCATTCTGTTACGCGCATCATACTCATATCTAAAACATTGTTCCGGAAGTAAAGTTCCCGTAGCAGTTAATGACCAGCCATTGCCTGTTAGTGTAGCCACTCCAGCAGGTTGTACCACACAACGCAAATTTCCTAAATCATCATAGATATAATAGGTGGATAGCCAACCTCCATAACCACTACCCACCGTTCCATTATCAGTAGCCGTTAATTGTACTTTCTTTAGAATCACTCTTCCTTCAAAATCTTTAAATTCCAATACCTGATGACCATTCTCATCGGTGGAACTATTTTTATACAATGTACCAGCCGCATATGCTCCAATCATGGTATAGCTTCCAAATACGCCAATAACGCCACTATTGGAAACACTCCACATTTTAACGTCATCGGTTGCTGTGTTTACCCAGTAATTTGATTGAACACCTCTACTACTTCCCACCCAATTATTTCCAGGAGCCATTGATAATAATGGTCTATTTAATGGGGAAGCCTCAAAATTAATTTGTGTATGGGCATTTGAACCGATTTCTCCTTGTCCTGCAATTGGACTACTACCATTATAAAACAGCGGTTGCGCACTAAGTGCATCCGTTTTGTAACTACCATCATTACTTGAAGCTGCATAGGCTAAGTAATTAATATTATTTCTGCCAAATGCATCATAGTTTACAGCACTTACCAGATCAACCATACTACCACTACTAGTTTCCAATGAACCCTGACGAGCCACAGTTTGAACGGGTCTACCCAATCCATCCATATATTGCGTAACTGCCTTGGCATCGCTTACAGGACTTGACACCAACGTAGTGGGGTTGCTTATTGGCGCAGTGGCTGTCCTTGTTCGCACATAATTAACCTGTGCTTGCAAGTTTTGTCCGCAAAACAAAAATAGAAGTGCTAGTAAAAAAGCATACATATTTTTCATAAACAGATGGTTCAATTTTGCTAATGGTATTAGTCGTTAAGCCAGAAAATCAGCATGCTTTTTGTATAGCCGCTGCTATTGTATCTACAGTTTATAATTCACTTTTAATGGAATGATAAATGGATTTGCCGTTGGTATGAACCCATTTATAAATTTCAGGTAACACTTCCCCTTATCATCAATTCGCAACGAATAACTTTCATTTAATAATTTGAATGGCAAGGTTTGAGCAGCACTTGGTTGCAATGGCTGGTATTTTATTTTGCCTACCAATTGCTCCTGCTTCCAATCAATAGTTCCATCATGCTGCAAGATGAGTTCCACTTGGGCACTATCTTTTTGATAATTGCTGACAAATGAATTGAACAACTGCCAACTGTCTTTTTTATTAGGTGAGAATCTGCTTGTATCTGCTGCAGCCAAAGCTTTGCTATGGTCTTGAGCATATAGATTATTATGTAAAACCAAACACAGCATTATCATACTAAAAAAGCTATTGAAAAATATTTTATATCTCATGGAATCAATATTTATAAATTATAGGATATAGTTAAGCTAACAGTCGAGTAAGTGTTTAATGATGGGGAACCATAAGCTATTTGCGCATAAATCATTCCACCCGCATAAACAGTAATTGTCCAGTTTATTCCTCCCGAATAAGTTGTAAAGGTTCTGGTACCAGAAGGTGCACAGCCCGCATTAATAGTGGCTATCTGATACATCGTACCTGCATTCATGGCATTCATGGTAGGGTAAAACACTAAATAGCCGCTTACTGTAGTTCCGTTATTATTGATACTACTGGTTGCGCTACTATATCCGTAATTCATTGTAACGATACAGGGTGTGGATGTAGGTGGCGGTGGTGCGCTAATTGTATAAGATGTTGCGTAATTATATTCGTATTTTTTTAGAATATTTTGATCCTGATCTCTCACAATGCTTAATCTTCCCAATCCATCATATTCATAATAAGTGGTTCTACCAGCAGGATCTGTTTGAGAAGTCATGCCTACCAAAGGCGCGTAGGTATAGGTAGTAACAAAGGCAGTTGGAAGATTGGTACGCAAAGTATTCAGTACACTGCGCATGGTTGCATCATTAGAAACTGCTGCGTCTATTTGTGCTTGTAAATTAAGTGCATTCACTGTTATAAAATCACTTCCAACAATCTTAGCTACCGGGTACATGTTATTATAACTCCACAAGTACACTTCTTTAACATCATTTGTCTTTTGCATTTCCTGAATATTCCCATAGATATCATATAGATTAAAGTTAGCCCGTGTCTCGAGTGAATTAGAACCAATCTGTTGTTGAATATTGGATGGTAGATAATTATTCCCTGCAAATGCAGCATAATTATTCGTTTGCGATGTGAGGGGGTTAGTATTATTAGTTCTCGTACTAGTAATAACCCTATTAAATATATGATTGCTGGTCATATTCGTATAAGGCGCCACAGCATAGTTATAAGGATATGTATAGGCCGAAGCAATGACTTGTCCTTTACTATTTGTTGTTTGTGATTGAGATACTTGTAGATGCGTGATGTCATCATAGGTATTCGAGCTAATAACGGAATTGTACCTAGTAACATCATTTTGGTCATAAGTAATGGTTGTATCAGAGACCAGCTTATTATCGCCAGTTACGATATCGTAATTATTATAACTGTAATAAATAACGTTCATCATTGTTTCACACTGCGTAATAATGGTCGGAGAATTGTAGCCGACGAAGATGTATGACTTTAGCACAGCAAGACCAATACCACCCGACGTATTTTGAAAGGGGAAATACTGGTATTTCTTTCTATTCTCCGAAACGAGACTATAACTGTTATCCGCATTTTTTCTATAATCTAATCTATTAGTGAGTAACCCTCTTACAAAATGATAAGAGGTTAACATCGGTTTACCGTAACCAATAATACTCGTTTTTGCATCTGCCTTGTCCGAAAAATTAAAGATTGTTTTCCCTGCATTTGTTACCGCATCACCTGTGTATTCTGCTACAACAGGATATACTACCGGGGCGCCATCAAATGATTCAAGGTCGTTGGTAGGATTACTAAAATATGTCCTAGTCGTTACAGTATTTAGACCCATACAATGCCCACTCGGGTCAAGCCCCGCAGGTGTTTGTTGGTTTTGAACACTTACAAAAAAATGATCTTCTAATAAAAAATTATTCCTACCATAACCTGATTCATTCAAGCCATATTTATACGTCTTTACTATTGGGGTAGCAGCATTGTCTGTATAACTTTTAATAGTTTTAATTCTTAAGCCACCAGCGTATTTTGGATTTCCCGAACCATCGAGGTACTGATTAGTTTCATATTCAAATTGGGTATTTCCTCCCGCAGGAAATGTAATTTTCTGCAGTATATCAGCCTGCATGTAATTTGGGTCTGGGTCTCTACCATTAATTTGATTGCCTCCAATCCATATCATGGTGGGAGCACTATTGGGAATATTATATTGCACTTGCATTCTTGGGATAAGTGTTGGGTTGCCAAATGGATCCAAACTGTTCACATTATTAAAGTAACCCCAATAATCTTTCATACGCGTTGTCTTCGAAGGAAGGGCAACACTTGCATTGTAGGCGAATTGATAGCTTTGAGCTACTGATCCATTCGACATTTTAATTTGTATAGAATCAAGTCGTAATCTTTTAGTACTTAGATCTGATCCATTAATGAAATAGCTATGAAAAAATTGAATGCTTTTAATCAATGTGTAACTATTATCCAATGGATTTAAACTATATACATTTATTGCATTAATCCGGTTTTGTAATTGATACGCTGATGAAAAATCTTCTCGCGCTTCCGGCGCAGCTTCAAAAACTACTTTCCCATTTCTAAAATCAATTTGAGTTAATTGTTTCCAATTGGTTAACACCGTACCCATATCCGAAGAATAGGTTCCTGTTGTGGTACAATTGGTATTATAACTACCCAAACAATTATCATTCAATACCATATAATCTGAAAAATAAGAATCAGTTTGTCCACCACTACTACCTCTTGATGCATATCTAAAATGAATGGCGTCTTGCTGATTCGAAGAAATCATATCACTCAACATCCAAGCGGATGTACAAATAGTTGTAACTCCTCCTCCAGAATTTGACAACTCTGTACTGTCAAATTTGTATTGTATACCACTTTCATCTTTAATACCTAATGACAAATTATTTAGAGTAGGCGTCATACTAATTGAAATAGGTGCATACGGTATTAAGACTGGGGCAAAATTATTTTTCTGATTAAATAAAAATTTTCCACCATGACCAGGGAAACTGTAAGAAAAAATATCAGGTTCAACATCATATATTCCACGATCCACATTTGCCAAATAGTCTAAACCCGCTTGCGTACTTTGATCAATCTCTAATTGTGTTTTTACACGGTTATCACTAGTTGAAGTTGCACTTAAATAATTCCCAGATAGCTCATCAGGTTTACCCATTATTTTTCTGGTAATCGATCCTCCCGCTTGCAAGTCCCAACCCAATCCTGCTCTAGAAGGCATATCTGTAACCTTTATCCCGGATGCATGATAGTTTAGACTAATTGGTACGCTAAGCTCCCCAACTTTGATATCATATAATGGGATCGATATCTCTGGTATTCCTGTAAAAAGATTTACCTGATAATTACCATATCTATTAAAAGCAGCTGCTTCAGGACTAGAAGGTGCCAAAACAGGAAGAAATTTTTGTGGCTGTGGCATCTGCGCATATAAATAAATGCTTCCACAAATTGAAACAACTAGTAAAAATAGTTTTCTCATCTTCATATAAATTCATTCAATTATTTAATTTTTTTCTTAGAGCTTAACAGCTTTTAAAACAGTTGACCCATTCGCATACACTAATTTCACTAGGTAAGAACCGGATGTAGTATTGCCTGTTGGGATAGGTAGTGTGTACCATCCAGCTTCCAACAATCCAGCGGAGTTTCTGTAAACAATAGTGCCCGTTAATGTTATTAATTGGACTTCAATTGTTGCAGATTCAAGAAGGTTAAAACTTACATTCAACACATTGCTAAATGGATTAGGGTAGGCTTTTGCAACTAACTCTCGTACGGGTGGAATTTTTCTTGATAGGGCAATGAATAAGGGTTTAGAAGGTTCTCCCCTTTCAGGAGAAAACATTTCTAAATTACCCGCCAAGAATACACTGTCTTTGGCTTGAACAAGGTTTAATCTTGCATTACCGAAATTGTATAATACAGCACTATCTGGACTGTAGTGATCCTTCCTTCTGTACTTCGTATTTTTGAATATTACAGAATCGGATGCAAGTGTAGCTTTTATATCAATTGGATTATTAACATCTTCAATCCATTTGCCT
>JAYUFN010000049.1:0-6852 GCA_043738705.1 Bacteroidota bacterium | reverse complement strand
TCTATGACGTTTGATAGCCCATAACCAAATAACAAGCCAAGTGCGCCTCCAAAAATCCCGATACTCAAAGCAATAGTTATGAAAATACTATTTACATCGCGCCCTGAAAAACCAGTGGCTTTTAAAATTGCAATAGAATCCATTTTTTCATAGATCATCATGTTTAAGATATTATAAATTCCAAAACCCGCTACAATCAATAAGGTAATGCCAACTGAGTAGGATATTAATGTTCTAATGGAACTTCCCGTTTCAAATTGTGAGTTAGCGGTTTGAATATCGATCGCATCAACATTAAACTTTTTTGCGAATTCCTTTGCAACAACTGGAGCTTGATTCAGGTCGTTCAATTTAATCTGAATATCAGTAATAAAGCTGCTACTCTCACCTAATAATTTTTGAGTTGTTGCAATGGATGCATAGCTCTGAACTTTATCAATATCCTGAATACCTGATTGAAAATAGCCAACTACTTTTAGCTGAACCCGCTCCCCTCTACTAGTTGTAACTTGAATAATATCTCCAAGGTTAGCAAGCATTTTTTCTGCAGCGCCTTTGCCCAAAACAATACTGTTGGGTATGTTTTTTAAATCAAGATAATTACCTTCAATTACATAGTTTTTAAAAAAGAATAAACGATTTTCTTCATACACATCAACACCGTTGATTACTCCTGATAGATCTACTGCACCTACATTGTAGAATATTTGTGTAATAATTTTCGGGGCAATTCCCATCACCCTACTATCGGCTTGAAGTGCACGCATGATGGCTCCGTTGTTACGAATTTCTAGTTTCTCGTTCTTTGGTTTTATAGAACTTACAAAATTATGACGGGCCTTGTATTTTTCTGAAAGGGAAACCGGTTGATTTTTTGAAGGTTGTATTTCGTTATATAAACGGATATGCGGAGTGCGGTTAAGGATCAATCCATCTAAAAGATCATTCATGCCCGACATAAAACTCAATAAAGTGATGAACATGGTGATACTGAAAGTAACTCCAATAGCCGCTACCATTGTTTGCTTAAGTCTTGCAAACAATAAAGAACGTGAAACACTTGCTATTAGTTTGTATTTCATTTTATTGGTTTGAGTAATTCTTCAGCAACTGTAATTCCTGAAATCACTTCAATTTTATTATAATCTTTTAATCCTGTTTTAATCAACTGCTTTTCGCCATTTGCTTTTAGTACGGTACTGTCGTTAACAAGATAGTTTCTTGGAATTAAAAGCGCTTTCTCTTTTGTTTGTAAAACGATATTTGCTTCGAAACTGATATTGGGATAAAGCTTTTCTGGTTGTTGTAAAAATTCGGCTTCTACTACAAAGGTTTTACTTCTTTCGTTCATGATAGGATTAATCTTTGTAACTGCCGCTTCAAATACTTTACCTGGATAGCTTTCGAGATTCACTAAAACGGGCAACCCAATTTTAATCTTTAAAATATCGTACTCATCTACTTGCATTTCAAGAATAAAATGTTTTGTGTCTCCAATAATTGCCAGAGGTGTTTGATTATTAGCTATCTCGCCTTTTACTTTATTGAGACTATATACGATACCATCAATTTCACTATTGATGATATAATCTTTTTCCAAACGATTTGAAATGAGTAGATTTTTTTTAGATTGTAGCGAATTATATTCCAGCTGCCGATTTAAATCTTGATATTTTAATATCGAAGAACTATAAGTAGTTTTAGAATTTTGGTAGATTAATTCTTTTTGTTCTAAGTCGATTTTTGTTCCTATTTGCTGTTGCCAAAGTGCAGACTGACGAACAAATAAAAGTGAATCGTTGGTCATTTTATTTTTTACAAGGTCAATAGCCAGCCTTGCGTCTTTCAATTTGCTTTCATTAGCATTAAAATCTGAGAATCCAGCAGCTAGCTCAGCATTTTGTTTGTTGAGTTTTTGTGTCTCGTTTACGATTGCAAAAAGAGGTGATCCCTTTTTAACAATATCACCCTCTTTTACAAATACTTCATTGATGATTCCGTTCACAGTAGCAAATGCCTGATATTGATTTTTGCTTTTCATCAATCCCGAAGCATAGATGGATGAACTGATATTTTCGATGGTAGGATGGGTTGTTTCTTTTTTGCTTTTGCAGGAAAGAACAGAAATGGCGATGATAACCAAGCTTAGTTTATACATGGTATAATAAGGTAAATGCGAGCACAATTTACCTAACAAATACGAATGTAAAATTATTTATGTTTTTGGGTTATGACTTTACTTTTTTCTTTGTTTTTATTTCAGTGGCAGGCGTGGCGGGTTTCACTTTTTTTAATTCATAGTGTTCCCCTTCATCATCTAAAATAATTTTCTCTATTTTTCCATCTGCGCCTTTCACAAAATCCATTTCTGTTTCCATGATCTTCAGAAAGAAATGGTGATCATTAATTGGATACAGATTTGTTTTTGGGAGATTTACTGTTTTAGATTCAACTTTTAATTTGCCATCAATCAGTGTAATCGTTGCATTCAACTTGCCTTCGAAGTTTCCGGTGTATTGTTGTAAAATCTCGTTACTTAGTTTAACTGTTTCACGATAAGGGAGATATCCTTCCCATTCCCAAGGAATAGGGAAGCCTCCTATTTTTTCGGTTAGCTCTTTAAAAATACTTTCACCGTTTGCGCTATTACTCATAAGGAGCAGAGCGTATTTTTTGTCAGGAATATTTACCGTATAGTGTACCCATCCATTACCATGCCCTTCTTTAAAATAGGCCTTCCCAAATGGTGTTTTAAAGAGTCCCCAGCCAAGTCCATACGATAATTCAATAGGATAGTTTTGGCTAGTAGTATCGTTATTCAGCGAAGGGAACTGGTGCTTATTGTAAATGCCAATTTGCTTTGAGAACATTTCTTTTCTAGACTTGTCAGTTAGACCCTTCCCTTTAAGTAAGGCGGCAAGGAATTTACTGTAATCTGCCAATGTTGTCTCCATCGAACCTGCAGCACTAGCAATTGTACGCTTATCTTTTCTGAGAGTGTCTTCGTTGGTATTATGTGCTACTGCAAAATTATTTTCGAAATCTGACTGCCATACAAAACTAGTACGATACATTCCAAAGGGGCGAAAGACTTTTTCTTGCGCTAAAGCCTCTAATTTTTTTCCAGTAATGTTTTCAACGACTAATTGTAATAAATAAATTCCTTCGCCGCTATATGCGTAACGCTCACCTGGTGTAAAGAAAAATTCTAGTTTATTATTTTCGTTTGGATTTGATTCGCGCCAATTCGGAAAACCAGTTGTATGTGCCAGGCAATGGCGGGCTGTTATTAATTTCCATCGGTTATCGGTTGCGAGGTCTTTATACGCATCGTATTCTGGCAATGGCTTTGAAAGATAAGTATAGAGAGGCTTATCGAGATTTAGTTTTCCAGCTTCTACCAATTGCATTACTAACACAGCAAATAAGGGTTTGGCCAGCGATGCTGCATAAAAGCAGGTTGATGTATCGTTAAGTTCTTTGGTGGCTTTGTTTTTATATCCCCAAGTTTTTACAAAAACAGGTTTGTTGTCGTTGATTATTGAAATACCCAGCCCTGTTACTTCTGCATTTTCCATCAACGTCGATACCAGTTCGTCGATTGATTTGGAATCGATTTTTTTACCATCAACTTTCAAAAGTTGTTTTGGCTGTGCAAGGCAAACAAATGAACTGAGAACTAAGTAGGAGAGCAGTAAAAATTTATTCATATTCTGTTTGGATAAATGGGTCTGTAAAATATCCCGCAAATATGCACAAATAGTGTGCCCGAATAGTATTTATTATTGTGGTTCGGCAAATAACCCAAAATCGCTAAGTGCAATAGATACGGGCGACTGCAGAATTCGAATCCTAATTTTACTTGAATTAATAGACTGATTTAATCGGATTAAACGATTACCTCCAATGCTAGTAGTTGTAGCAATTTGCTTCCATTTATTATTTTCCCAGCTATCGATTGCCAATGCTTCGATGCGTTGACCCAGTTTGATATTTTCTCTCAGTCTGATTACATTGAAACTATAACGCTTTTTTAATTCAATGATGAGCTCCGGATTTGTAACTGAATCGTCTGTGGCCCAATAAGTGTAACGGTTCTGATCGATGAGATTAGAAGGAGCGAAGATTTTATTATTACCTCTAATATTACTGGCTTTGAATTTTGCACCTTCAGCAAAGTTAGTTGAAAAAGTTTTTTTCAAGATTTCGCCAAACAGCACTAAATTTTTGATATCCTCAGGATGCAATTCTCCCGAAGGCATCGGTGCAATGCCTAGGTCTAATGACCCACTTCGTCCAACGCTTTTGTAATAAATGTTTAATAATTGCGCGGGTGTTTTTGTTTTACCATTTTCTTCGGGGTGATAAAACCATCCCGGTCGCAAAGGCACATCGCATTCTGCAGGTATCCAAAAGGCGCCATTCCTTGTTCCACCCGGTAATGCTTTGTCAACTACAAAACCTGGCGAAGGATTTTTTCCTGTAATCGGACTTTCGGGTGAAAGTGTTGACCAAGAGGTTTCGGCTGCTTCGCCTTTTTCGTTTCCTACCCAACGAATATCGGGTCCAATATCGCTGAAGATGGCAGCGCCTGGTTGTTTTTCACGAACTGTAGCCCATATCTTTTCAAAATTATAATAAGTAGAGGCGTCGATCGACCTTTTTTCTTTTGCTCCCCCATAGTAACCATCACCACCGTTGGCACCATCGAAAAATACGGTATGCAATTGTCCATAATTGCTATACAATTCATTTAACTGCAGGTAGTACACTTCATTAATATAAGCAGGCGTACTATAGTTTGCATTATTTCTATCCCAGGGAGAACAATACAAACCAAATGCGATACCTGCATTTTTTGAAGCAACCATCATTTCTTTTACGAGATCGCCCTTACCATTTCTGAAAGGAGAAGCAGAGATATTATATGCGGTGGATTTAGTTGGCCACAATGTAAATCCATCATGGTGTTTCGCAACAAGCGTGAGGCCTTTAAATCCGCCTGCTTTAATAGCTGCTACAATTTTAGCAGCATCAAAATTTGATGGGTTAAAAATGACAGGATCTGCATCCCCAAAACCCCATTCTTTGTTTTGAAAGGTAGTAGGTGTAAAATGCATGATCACATACATTTCTTTTTCCTGCCATGCAAGCTGTCGGGCTGAAGGTATTGCCCCATAAGGCTTTGGAGCATCCTGAGAATATATATTTGTTAGCAAGAGGGAGCTCGTGATGACGCAAAATAATTTTTTATATAATGACATAGTATTTAATTTTTATTTTTTCTTCTCTCTCTAAGTTGTTTAATAGTTGTATGAGCTTGTATTGAATCTAATTTAATCTTTGTAACACTAATTCTTTGAGATGAATAAATACCAGAATGTCCACTAAAATAGTATGCAATAAAACATGCTATTGCATAATAAAGAACATGTTCTCCACCAAATAATTCCACACCCATGATGGTGCAGGCCAATGGCGTATTGGTAGCTCCTGCAAAAACAGCAATAAAGCCCAAAGCGGCAAACAAGTCTACTGGTGCTCCGCTTACCCAAGCGATACTGTTTCCTAATGTTGCTCCAATAAAAAATAAGGGCGTTACTTCACCCCCCTTAAAACCGGTACCCAGTGTGATTACCGTAAATAGTAATTTCCAAAACCAACTCCAGTTATTTACAGAACTGAAATTAAATGCATTCACAATGGATATTCCATTGGTATTTTGTGAATTAACCCCAAGTCCCAAATAATCTTGCGTGCCCAATAAATAACTCAATCCAATAATTATCATCCCTCCAACTGCGGGAATCATCCATTGATATTTAATGAATTGACTACTATAATTTTGAATGAGGTGTTGCATCTCGCCAAATAAAAAGGCGACCAGTCCAAATGCAATTCCCGCAAGAGCAACTTTGCTAATCAGTAAGGCGTTTATTTCGAAATATCCAATTCCGCTATTTTTTATAAAATGGATCGTATACACAGTGTGGTGGATGCCCCAATTAGTACAAACTACATCAGCAATCAGGCTGGCTATTAGGCAAGGTAATAATGCGTCGTACTTTACAGAACCTATTGCAATAACCTCCATAGCAAATACGGTACCGGTTACAGGAGTACCAAAAACCGCGGCGAAACCTGCAGCAATTCCAGCCAGAAGAAGTATTCGTAAATCATGTGGATTTAGTTTGAGTAATCTGCCAAATAATCCTGCAATGCCCGCACCCATTTGAACTGCTGTTCCTTCCCTTCCAGCAGATCCACCAAAGAGATGGGTAATTAAAGTGGTTAAAAGTACCAGTGGTGCAATGCGTGCCGGAACACCACCGTCGGGTTCATGTATTTCATCAATGATCAGATTATTGCCTGCATCTGTTTTTTTACCCCATATTGCGTATAGAAAATAAATGCCAATTCCTGCAAAAGGCAGTAAAAATAGTAACCAATTGTTTTGTAACCGCATGGTGGTGACATAGTCAAGTAACCACAGAAAAAGTGCTACCAGACTTCCTACAGCAATTGCTAATGGCGTAACAAGAAATGTCCATTTAAAGAGATAATTGGCAATTGAAAATTGTTCGAATTTAAATTTAATGGATTGCATACCTACAAATAGTTAATTTATCGATATCTAAGTATCGTGTGAAAATTATTTGTAGGTGCCATTAGTCTTCATAAAGACGGTTGCATGGGAAGACACCATTTCCCTATAAAAACGAATGTACAAAATATAATAATCATAAATAACATGCAGATAACTGCAAATTCCACTTATTTTTTTGAAAAAATAAGTAAGGTAACTTTTGAAATTTATCTTTTATTAAATTATATTTGATTTTACAACCTCCT
>JAYUFN010000048.1:0-2475 GCA_043738705.1 Bacteroidota bacterium | reverse complement strand
TAATATGCCCATTGCATCTTCGATCGACATCTGTTGTATTGCTTTTATAAAAATAGGAGCCGCTGTTTTGCTCGCATCTTCTGCGGCTCGATTCATCGAAAGTATTGCATCATCTACTTGTTTGTTAAGCCCCAGTTTTCTTAATGAGTTTTCGATTTTTTGAGCTTCAGGCGGCATGAGAATTTTTATGGCAGCATTGCCAAAAAAACCATCTGGCTTAGAAAGCAGCTCAACGCTTTTTTCTGTACCTTGATTTAATGCCTCTTTTAATCCTTTTGCAATATCGCCAGTTTGAAAATTCTGAGGATTTACCTGTTGTGTACCTGTTGTTTTTATACGTGCGCTATCTTTTTTTGTTACAGATTTTAGAATCGATCCGATACTTTGTGCTTCGCTAAGGCTAATTGAAAATATTAAAATAAGTAAAAAACTAAGGGATTTCATGAAATGGGTTTAATGCAAAACTAATTAGGAGACTTACTCAAAGTAATTACTAGAAAATATTGTGCCAAAAATTAACATAATTCAGATTAGCCACTTGTAACCATTTTTATCCATCTAAATGTTCTCAAACCTTACCTTTGCAGGCTAAAAAACAAGATATCCATACAGATAAGCCCGGAAACCTTGTATTAGGTTAGCATTATGAAATACGAGAAAGAAATTAATAGCCGCAAAACATTTGCCATTATATCTCACCCGGATGCGGGTAAAACAACTCTTACAGAGAAATTTCTGCTTTTTGGAGGTGCAATCCAAGTGGCAGGAGCAGTAAAAAGCAATAAGATAAAGAAACACGCCACCAGTGATTTCATGGAAATTGAAAGACAGCGTGGTATCTCAGTTGCTACTTCGGTTATGACTTTTGAATACCAGGGTATTTCTATCAATTTATTGGATACACCAGGACACAAGGATTTTGCTGAAGATACTTATCGCACGCTTACTGCGGTAGATAGCGTAATACTGGTCATTGACAGCGTAAATGGGGTAGAAGCTCAAACACGCAGATTGATGGAAGTATGTAGGATGAGAGATACACCCGTGATTGTTTTTATAAACAAAATGGACCGCGATGGTAAAAATCGTTTTGATCTATTGGAAGAAATTGAAAACGAATTGAAAATTTCTTTGCATCCAATGACATGGCCTATTAATAACGGGAAGGATTTTAAAGGTGTTTATAATTTACATGATAAAAGCCTTCGACTATTTGCCGCCAGTACTAAAGCAGAAGATGAAGATGTGATTTCGATCAATGACCTGAATGATAAATTGCTTGATACCAAAGTAGGTGATAGGGATGCTGCACAATTAAGAGAAGATGTTGAGTTGATTGATGGTGTTTATGGAGAATTAAATGCTGCTGATTATTTGAATGGAATTATTGCTCCTGTATTTTTTGGAAGTGCTGTGAATAATTTTGGAGTAAAAGAAATGCTCGATACTTTTATTCGCATAGCGCCTGTGCCCAAAAGTAGAGAAACATCTACCAGAACTGTTGCAGCCGAAGAAGATAAATTTAGTGGTTTTATTTTTAAAATACATGCTAACTTAGACCCTAAACACCGCGACAGAATTGCATTTATGCGTGTATGTAGCGGTAAGTTTGAACGCAATAAATATTTCCACCACGTACGGTTAGATAAGGATATGCGTTTTAGTAATCCTTACTCATTTATGGCGAGGAGTAAAGACATCATTGAAGACGCATTTGCTGGCGATGTGGTTGGATTATTTGATACCGGAAATTTTAAAATTGGAGATACGTTAACTGAAGGAGAAGATTTTTATTTTGTTGGAATCCCAACTTTCTCTCCTGAAATATTTAAGGAGCTTGTGAATAAAGATCCGATGAAAACTAAACAGTTGGAAAAAGGAGTTAGTCAGCTTACAGATGAAGGTGTTGCTCAATTGTTTACCCAATTTGGGGGAAATAAAAAAATTATTGGTTGTGTGGGTGAACTACAATTCGAAGTAATTCAATATCGGTTATTGCATGAATATGGTGCTGCCTGCGAATTTAGAACACTACCTTACTTTAAAGCTTGTTGGTTAACTAGTAACGATCCTAAAAAAATGGAAGAATTTCTTCGCTTTAAACAACAAAATTCTGCTGAGGATAAAGACGAACATCCTGTGTATCTTGCACAGAGTGAATGGTTTTTAAATACAGAAATTACTAATAATCCTGATATTACCTTTCATTTTTCAAGTGAGATACACAAATAGCATGGAGCTAGATAATACAACTATATATGATATCATTATTATCGGATCCGGTCCGATTGGATTGGCCTGTGGTCTTGCTTCAAAACAAAAAGGTTTGAATTATTTGATCATTGAAAAGGGTTGCCTTGTTAATTCATTGTATCACTATCCAGATAACATGACTTTCTTTTCTACTTCGGAAAGATTGGAAATTGGAGGTATTCCTTTTGTTAGTAATAACGCAAAGCCAACTAGAAATGAGGC
>JAYUFN010000047.1:0-2481 GCA_043738705.1 Bacteroidota bacterium | reverse complement strand
ATGTGGAAAGTAAATCTGTAAAAATCCATGGATTGATCGCTAGAAATTTGGAAGATAAATTCAGTCGCTTTATGGCTGATGGAAATTTGAGTGATTATTTAATTGCGAATAATATCGTTGCGATCGATGATATTGATACTAGAGCACTTGTAGCACATATCCGAACAAAAGGGGCAATGAATTGTATCATATCTTCATCTGAGATGGACGTTGAAAAGTTAAAAGCAACTTTAGCCAATGTGCCTAATATGGCTGGATTGGAACTAGCAAGTACTGTGAGCACCAAGGAAGAATATGAACTTGGTGATAAAGAATCTCCCATAAAAATAGCTGTATTGGATTTTGGGGTAAAAGAGCATATACTAGAATGCCTTGTGCGCAGGGGGGCATATATCAGGGTTTATCCAGCAAAAACACCGATCAGTCGTTTAAAAGAATTTGGCCCTAGTGGATATTTCATTTCCAATGGTCCTGGAGATCCTTCTGCAATGCCCTATGCGATTAGCACTGTAAAAGAAATTTTAAAAGAGAATAAACCGCTATTTGGAATTTGTTTAGGACATCAATTATTGGCTTTAGCAAACGGGATACCAACTTTTAAAATGCACCACGGTCATCGAGGCCTAAACCATCCTGTTAAAAATATCATTACGGGTCAATGCGAGATTACTACTCAGAATCATGGATTCGGTATAGATCCTGAAGCAGTTCGACGGCACGAAAATGTTGAGATTACGCATGTAAATTTAAATGACGGTTCTATCGAAGGAATTCGTTTAAAAGATCGTCAAGCATTTAGTGTCCAATATCATCCAGAAAGCACTCCTGGTCCGCATGATAGCCGTTATTTATTCGATAATTTCATTGATATGTTGCGTAACTAACTTGATTATGCTTCTGTTTAATAAGGTATTATGAAAATGAAATGGATATTCATGTCGCTATTGTTTTTAGCTACCTCTTGCATCCTGCTTAAACGTGCAGAAAAAAAAACTCCATCACAGCAAGTCATCACAAATAGTATCTCCGGAATTTGGTATATCGTTTCAGTGAACAATCAAAAAGTAGTAAAAACAAAAGCAGGTAATGAAACGCCTTTTTTGGATTTTAGTGTTTCGGAGAAAACACTCTCTGGTTCTACTGGCTGTAATCGAATAACAGGGAAAGCAACCATTACAAATAATAGTATAAATTTTGGGCCATTAGCAACGACCCTGATGATGTGCCCAAATGCACAATACGAAAGGCTCATATTACAAACCTTAATTGGAAACCTATCCTATACTTATGAGCAAGGAATAATAACAATTACCAAAGAAGGGAGAACTATCATGACGCTAGCGAAATAAAAAAACTTCCCTAAAAGCTCCTTAGCCAAACAGCCTCAACTACCTCCACAAACTCATTCGGTTGCTATCATGAAGAATCCCTCTCAAGAGCCAACTAAAGTCTTTGATAAGGCGTACAATTATTACCAGTAGTTTGCAAAGTGGACAAAGGATGAGATTAGTTATACAATGGGCAGAATAAAAAACGGCAGTGGATTAACCACACCTGATTTGTTTGCAGCCATCTTACTATTACATTTTTAAAATTAATTTTCTTAGAAATATTTAAGTGACTGGTATTAAAGTACCACACATTTAAATAGAAGTAATGGTTATAATATTGGTTGCATTTATTTTGTGTGTTCTTGCATCAATGCATAGCACTGATTCGCAATTTCAAGTTCTTCATTAGTAGGAATCACCAGAATTTTCACAGAAGATTTATCTCGATTTAATTCAGTAAGCCCTTTGTTTCTTTCTAGATTTTTGGTTTCATCTAATTCTAACCCTAAATACGATAAATTCTTGGTGGCTAAATGTCGAACGAGTTCATCGTTTTCTCCCACACCTCCGGTAAATACAATAGCATCTAATCCATTTAATACAGCAGTATAAGAACCAATATATTTTCGAATATGATAACCATACATTTCATAGGCCAATGCTGCTTCCGGAGAGCCTTCTTCTATTTTCACCCTTACATCGCGCATATCGCTATATCCAGTAAGGCCTAACATACCGCTTCTTTTATTCAACACGGTATTGATTTCTTCAATCGGATATCCTAATTGGTTTACCAAATAAAAAATAACAGATGGATCGATATCGCCCGCACGAGTTCCCATTATCAAACCATTCATAGGACCTAAACCCATACTGGTATCCACACATTTTCCATTGAGGATGGCACTCATACTGCAACCATTTCCTAAATGAATCGTAATGATTTTAGTCTCTTTTTTATTCAGATATTCAATTGCTTTTTTAGTAACATATTTATGGCTTGTTCCATGAAAACCATAAGCTCTGATACGATGTTCGGTATAGTATTCATTAGGAATTGCAAAACGATAAGCAACAGGTGGCATGGTTTGATGAAATGCAGTATCGAATACTACAATTTGCTTCGCATTGCTAAAAATTTTCTCAGCAA
>JAYUFN010000046.1:0-6903 GCA_043738705.1 Bacteroidota bacterium | reverse complement strand
AATCGTATTTTAATCGTACTTAATCGTGGCAACTTTTTTCCAATCAACTGCCATTGTATCATTTTCTTTGTTAATCCCTTGACCAAACAAAACTTTGAATGCCAGTGAGTCTCTAGTCCAGGTTACAAATTGTCGGTATTCATTATTTGTAATTTCAGTTGCATCCATCCAAAAACCCGGAATAGATACTTGTCTATTACGTGTAGTTAGGTTGTAACTAATATCTTCATCACTTGGTCCCATATGGAATGTTCCAGGGGGAATATAGACCATGTGCAAAGGCCTATTCATGCTCTGTTTTGCAGCAGGCGCTAAACCATGTAATTGTCCATCATCAGGCATTGCCTTAGATGACTTTCCGCCTTTTTTAAGAAAGCAGGAACTGAAGCTTAGTGCGAATGCCGCCAATATTAATATTCTTAAGTACCCTTTCATTTGATCAGAATGATTTTATGACAGTGACAAATATATGTTTTTCATTGGCACCTAAGCTTGATTTAGGATTTTGTTACCAATAAATTTAATCGTGTAGAAATCTAATTATGGGGCTACTATTTTATACAAAAAAGGGTAATTTAGGTTCAGCTAACGCTGTCATTAAAAGCAAATTAAAGCAAAGTTTGTTACACATTTGCTAAAAAATCCCCAATATTATATAATGGCCTTTTACAAGTATAGTTCCTACAGATATAAAAGCTAACGGGAAACGACCCCTCTCTTCCGCTTAATAACGGAAAAATACTAGAATTAGTTTCCCCATACTGTATTATTTTATTAGGAATAAAATGTTGCATTACTTGTTTTAGATATACTGGATGGTCCTTACCTGTTACAGCTATCTCGATTTTTCCAAAATAAACTAGCTGCATTAAAGAAGCCCACACGCCAAATGATGCCGGATATTTAGTGATGCTATCTTTTATAGATTTAAATAAACCAATGGCATGCGTTTCCCAATCACGTTGGTCAAAAACAGTAGCCAAATAAAACAAATTATTCGCCATCACAGCATTACCACTAGGAGTAGCACCATCATAAATTTCTTTTTTTCGAAGTATCACATCCGTTTGCTGATCATGGGTAAAATAAAAAAATCCCGTTTTCTCATCCTTAAAATGTACCATTATCATTTCAAGTATTTCCTTTGCTTTCAATAAATATTGTCCCTCCCCTGTAATTTCTTGTAGATGAATCAGGGCTTGGATTAAATACGCATAGTCGTCTAGAAAGGCAGGCTGTTTTGCCTGACTATTTTTGTATGTGTGAAACCAGTTTCCGTCTTTTTGTTTTAAATGTTGTTCCAAAAATTCCATGTTTTGAATTGCTCTTGCTCGATAAGCATCAATGCCCAATGCTGCAAATGCTTTTGAATATGCAGTATTCATGAGTGCATTCCATCCTAACAAAATTTTATCATCCAATGCAGGTCTGATCCTTTTATTCCTCAATTCCAATAACCTTCTCCTGGAACTTTCCAATGTTGATTTTAATTCAGTCGAATTCAATTGATTGGCTTCAGCAAATTCTTTCTCACCATCCTTTACCCATAAGATATTCGTATGCTCCCAATTTCCAGTTTCTTTAACCTGATAATAGCTACAAAATAATGCCGCGCCTGTACCTAAGGTTTCTTGTATCTCTTGATATGACCAAGTATAAAACTTACCTTCAACCCCTTCGCTATCTGCATCAAGCGCACTAAAAAAACCACCGGAAATATCTAGTAGCTCACGCTCAATAAATAAAATAGAGTCTTGAATTGTGTTTGCATACAATTCATTTCGAGTAATTTGATAGGCTTCAGATAGCACACTTATTAGCAAAGCGTTATCGTAGAGCATCTTTTCGAAATGCGGTGCCAGCCATTCATTATCGGTGCTATAACGCGAGAAACCGCCACCTAGTTGATCATAAATTCCACCTGCAATCATTTTATCCAAGCTCAATAAAGCCTGCTCCAATGCAGCTTCATCTTTCGTAAAATGAAACTGTCTAAGTAGGTACTGGATTGAAAAGGTTTGTGGAAATTTAGGCGCGCTTCCAAAACCACCCCAAACTTTATCGGCATTCTTCAATAAGCCTTTTGCTATATTCTCTAGTTCCTCAAGATTTACAATTTCTTCTTCGCCCTTTGAAAGGTTCAACTGAATTCCTAATGCATTCGAAGATTCCAAATGCTCCGTTAAAGTCTCTGCCTGAGAAAATATTTCCTGCCTCTTTTCTGTATAACTTTTGCGAATGCCCTCTAACACTTCTTTCCAGCTAGAACGATTATATGCTTTTGTAGGAGGAAAATAAGTGCCACCATAAAAAGGCTTGCCTTCAGGCGTTAAAAAAACGTTCAATGGCCATCCCCCGCTGCCAGTTATAGCCTGAACAGCATCCATATAAATATGATCCAAATCCGGGCGCTCCTCCCGATCGATTTTGATATTTATAAAATTCAGGTTCATCAAAGCAGCTGTTGATTCGTCTTCGAAACTTTCACGTTCCATTACATGGCACCAATGGCATGCTGAATATCCGATACTCACTAAAATGGGTTTGTCTTCTCTTCGTGCTTTCTCTAATGCCTCCTCTCCCCAAGGATACCAGTCTACCGGATTGTGGGCGTGTTGTAATAAATAAGGACTTGTTTCGTGAATTAACCGGTTGGTATAAACTGAGGACATAAATTATTTTATAAGGCAATTTAAATAAGTTAAAACTAAAAACCCCCACCTGTTGAAGGGAGGGGGTTCAAAAAATATTTAGTTAAACTATTTTTTCCTTGCCCCTCTAGCGCTAAGGAATTGATCCAAGGCAGCACACATACTTGGTTTTTGTGGGGCAGGTACTTTAATTTCGAGATTCAATCCGGCTTCCTCAACAGCCTTGGAAGTATTACTTCCAAAAGCGCCGATTACTGTTCCGTTTTGTTTAAAATCCGGAATATTATCGAACAAACTTTTTACGCCACTTGGTGTAAAAAAGCAAATTACATCATAATCGCTTTTGCCCACTACCGGTATAATATCATTGCTAATACTGCGATACATAAAGCCCAATTGAAACTCGCATTTATTATTTTTCATCCAACCAACAATCTCATTATCCTGCTGGTTTTCGCTGCACACATAAAGAAATTTTTCGTTTTCCTTATGCTTATTAACTACATCGAACATGCTTTTGTTGGTGCCGTCTGCTCCATAAAACACCTTACGCTTTCTATACAAAATAAATTTCTGAAGATAAAGCGCTACCGCTTCAGTGATACAAAAATACTTTGTATCCTGACCGATGCTAATTTTCATTTCTTCGCAAGTGCGGAAAAAATGATCGATTGCGTTTCTACTTGTGAAAACGACAGCGGAATATTGAAGGATGTCAATCTTTTGCTTTCGGAATTCTCTACCGGGAATGCCTTCCAACTTAATAAAAGGAACAAAAACCAACTCCACCTGATGCTTCCGTTCTAAATCGAAATAAGGGGATTTATCACTTTCTGGTCTAGGTTGAGAGATTAAAATTCTTTTAACTTTCTTCACAGTTCCTGAAGTTTTTGACCCACTTTTTGCCATGCTTCTAGTCTAAAAAAATTATAAATTAAATACTTCCAGCAATAAAATTGAGTACCAGTTTGTAAATCAAAACCAGCGGAAGTAGTTCAACGGCACAAAGGTACAAGAAAAAATGTAAGGCACTTACTTTCAAATTTGCCCTAATTACTCCGAAAGAAATCAAATAACGGTAAACAAAAAGCAGCGTAGTCACCGCAATCGAAATGGTTAAAGCTACTTGCATGATCGGAAAAGGCGAAAAAGTGATCACCAAAACGAAAGGGATTAAAACTACTCCTAGCACTTTATTTACCAAAAAAACAATAAAAGTATAGGCATTTGTAGCATCGGGCACATTGAAAACCCAGCCCGAGAATAACAAAAAAAGATATTTCCCCAGATAAACAACAAATAAGATGGCACTGCAATAAAGCAGCAATTCATAAAAAGGCTTATCTACCCAATGCCTATTCTGTACAATCAATGTGATGTAGATGCCTGCGCTTGCTATAAACAACAAATTCATCAATAATGAAGCCATATTGTTTTGGAGCAATTGTTCTCTGGTTTGTTTTTGCCGAATAGAAGTTTGCATAAATAGCAAAAACAGGTTCTTGAAATATTTGGGGGAAATTAGTCGAATCATTGCCAGTAAAGCTACTAAGGCAGTAAGGATATAAAATAGGAGGTCTTTCCCCTGGGGTTTTCTTTCTGGGATAATCAAATAAAAAGCTGTTTTATGAAAGGGCAACCAAGGGTGCTCATAATATTTCTCATAGGTTCCTGTATCGGGTAAATTAACCGATCTGGCCTTGAGAGAGGCGAGTTGTAAAGAATCTTTTTTTAAGCTATCGGTCAAATAATATTGACCAGTACTATCTTCGAATAAGGATGTTTCCTGACTTAATACCGGGGTCTTCGCTACAGAATCTTTCCTTAAATTTTTACGATTTACCGAACCCTGTTTTTTTTCAGAAGTATCTTTTGACTTTACCGATGTATCATTTTGCCCAAAAGCAAACCCGATATAAAACAAAAGAAAAAGTATTAAACAAATTCGCTTCAAGCTTCGTTATTTGGGCAAAAATATTGAACTGTAGGCATTAAAGGTGATAGTTATGAATTTAAATATGCCCAATTCATGGAAGCTAAGTGGAAGTATTACTTTTGCGGACTATGGCAGGCATTTATATTCATATCCCTTTTTGTAGAAAAGCGTGTCATTATTGTAATTTTCATTTTTCAACCACGCACCATCAGATTCTTCCTTTACTTTTTTCTATCGAAAGAGAAGCTGAGTTGCAGAAAGGATACCTCTCAGAAAATATCCAAACAGTATATTTTGGAGGAGGAACGCCTTCCATCTTATCGATCGAAAGCCTCGAAAAATTAATAACTTGTTTACGAAAAAATTTCGTGATTCAAACCGATGCCGAAATAACACTTGAGAGTAATCCCGATGATATTGAGGTAGAAAAATTAGAAGCTTGGAAGCGGATTGGTATTAATCGACTTAGTATTGGTATACAGTCTTTTTCGGATCAGGATCTACAATGGATGAACCGAGCGCATTCTGCTGAACAAGCCACCAAGAGTATAGAGCTTGCCCATGCTGCAGGCTTTGATAATATTACCATCGACCTAATTTATGGCACACCGGCTTTAACTGATGAAGTCTGGAAAAAGAATGTAGAGAAAGCTATTTCGTGCGGCATCAACCATTTATCCTGCTACGCATTAACCGTTGAGCCAAAAACTGGTTTAGAAAAAATGATCGAACAAAAAAAGATTGAAGCGGTAGATCCGGAAAAACAGGCACGTCATTTTAGCCTCTTGATGCAATGGTTATCAGAAGCAGGTTTTGAGCATTATGAAATTTCTAATTTTGCCAAACCGGGTAAAAGAAGTAAACACAATAGTAATTATTGGACCGGTGCTCATTACCTTGGATTGGGGCCCTCAGCACATTCATTCAATGGTTATTCGCGCCAATGGAATATTGCCAATAACGCGATTTACATTCAAAGTCTCACAAAAAATATGGTTCCTTTTGAGATAGAAATACTTAATAAGATGGAACAATTAAATGAATATATCATGACGAGTCTTAGAACCATGGAAGGGCTTTCATTAAATGTTGTACTCGAAGGTTGGGGCGAAAATGAAAGATCAATTATTATGGAGTTGTCAAAAAAATCAATTGATCGCAAACATCTATTTTTACATAACGATCAGTTGATACTCACCGAGTCTGGAAAGTTGATGGCAGACGGAATAGCTTCCGATTTGTTTTTTGTGTAAAAGATAAGTTCTAATATAAATAGCCTTCTATTTTCTTGAACCCCTCAACTGCTGGAAGTTGCTCCCATAAAATTTGATAAATGGTTTGAACAATTGGAATTTCTGTCTGAATTTTATTGTTAGTCTGCACAATACATTTACTTGCATTATAGCCTTCAGCAATCATGCTCAATTCTAATTGAGCTGCTTTCACTGAATATCCTTTACCAATCATATTTCCGAAAGTTCGGTTCCTGCTATATAAGGAATAGCAGGTAACTAAAAGATCGCCCAAGTATGCAGATGCTGTATAATTAATTTCAGGGTTGTTCAATCCGGGTTCCGGCAATAAACATTTTAAAAAATTATTCATTTCATTGGCGCAATTTGCGATATATACACTCAGAAAATTATCTCCATAATCTAGACCGTGTGCAATACCCGCTCCTAATGCATAAATGTTTTTCAATACCGCTGCATATTGTACACCTATCACATCATGATTAACAATAGTATTTAAATACTCTGTTTGAAAAAACCGTGCTATATCGTATGCAATGTTTTCGTTGACACCTGAAAAAGTAAGATAAGATAATTTTTCTGCCGCAACTTCTTCAGCGTGACAAGGACCAAGAACTGTAAAATATTGGTCGATAGGGAAGTTAAATTGCCTTGCGAGAAACTCATTTAATAACTCATTCGTATTTGGCAGAATTCCTTTGATTGCTGAAACAATTTTTTTATCGTTCAATGCATCCAAATGCAATGTAGATAGTGCTTCTACTACAAAGGCAGATGGAACAGCAATCACCAAAACATCCGACTTGCTGACCACTTCAGAAATATCGTTACTTAGGTATAATTGTGAAGAATCGAAATATGCAGCACTTAGGTAATGGGGATTGTGCCTACGCTTTTTCATTAACTGAATCGTTTCTTGATTACGTATCCACCAATTAATTGAATTCCCATTATCTGTAATGATTTTAGCTAGTGCGGTAGCCCAACTTCCACTTCCAATGATTCCAAACTGCATCACAACCTTGATTATTTAAAGGCAAACATACGAAAGCCTTAGTTTAAA
>JAYUFN010000045.1:0-6905 GCA_043738705.1 Bacteroidota bacterium | reverse complement strand
TTATATGGATTCTTGCTATTGAGTCAGTGTAATAAATTACAAGCTCAGGAAGAATTTGTTCAGCCCGCAGCTAAATTAATCACCAAATTCAAATTTATACAATTAAGCGGTGGCATTGTTGTATTTAAGGCAAAGGTTGACAATTGTGTTGACTCGCTGAATTTTGTTTTGGATACAGGAAGTGGAGGTATATCGTTGGATTCTTTAACTGTAGTTGAATTGGGATTTAAGGTTTCTAAAAGTGAACGTACAATTAGAGGGATTGCAGGAATGAAGTTGGTAGATTTCGTTTATGATCATACCCTTCATTTAAAAGGCTTAGATGTGCCGCATCTCGATTTTCATATCAATAATTATGATCTTTTGACTAGTGTATATGGTGTGAGGATCGATGGAGTTGTGGGTTATAGTTTTTTAAGAAGATTTATTGTGAAGGTAGATTTTGATGATATGGAGATTCAGGTATTTACTCCAGGAAGTTTTAAATATCCTCGTGGTGGTTATATGCTGACACCCGACTTTTCAAATCTTCCATTACAAACGGCACTCATAAATGACGGGCGACCAATCCATAACCGCTACATTTTTGATACAGGTGCAGGTCTTTGTTTTTTATTATCTAAAGATTTTGTGGAGGATAGTGCTTTGTTAAGAAGCGGAAGAAAAATATATCCCACTCAGGCTGAAGGATTAGGTGGTAAAAAAACAATGAACCTTACAGTCGTGAAAGAAATTAAAATCGGCCCCTATAAATTTAGGAAAGTACCTGTTCATATTTTTGATGATGAATTTAATGTAACATCTTATCCATTGCTAGGTGGTATTATTGGTAATGATATACTAAGAAGGTTTAACATGATCATTAATTATCCTCAGCAAAATATCTTTATTAAGCCCAATTCCCATATAGCTGAAGCTTTTGATTATTCTTATACGGGCTTGGGTATTTATCAGATTGATGGAGAAATAAAAGTGATCGATGTGATGGAAAACTCTCCAGGTGATATTGCAGGTTTTAAATCAGGAGACGTTATATTTTCGCTTGAAAACAATTATTCTAAAAACATACAGACTTATAAAAATCTTTTTCAGAATTCTTTTGGAAAGATTAAAGTAATCGTTTTTCGTAATAAACAACCATTGATCTTAACGATACATGTGAAAGATATCAGAAGAAATTAGGTTTTTGCTTACTTATCAGGATATTTTGCTTGTATCTGCTTAATTTGCACGTTCTTTTAGACAATATGATAACCTACCAAAGATTTGTTTTAGACAACGGCCTGAGATTAATAGTGCATGAAGATAATTCCACTCCGATGGCTGTGGTGAATTTGTTATATGATGTGGGTGCAAGGGATGAGAAGCCAGAACAGACCGGGTTTGCTCATTTATTTGAACACCTAATGTTTGGAGGTAGTGTGAACATTCCTGATTATGATGAGCCCCTGCAAAAAGCCGGAGGAGAAAATAATGCATACACTACCAACGACTTTACGAACTATTATTGCCAAGTTCCAGTTCAGAATTTGGAAACTGCATTTTGGTTAGAGAGCGATCGAATGCTTAGCCTGGCTTTTAGCGAAAAAAGTTTATCTGTTCAGCGGAAGGTGGTTTGTGAAGAATTCAAAGAACATTATATCAATAAACCTTACGGTGACCTTTGGCACAAAATGCGGGAACTAGCATTTTCCGCTCACCCTTATCGTTGGATGACCATCGGAAAAGAGTTAAAGCATGTGGAAGATGCGAAAATCAATGATGTAAAAAACTTTTTTAAGAAGCACTATTGCCCTTGTAATGCCATATTAGTTGTAGCCGGACCAATACCAGCAAAAGATGTAAAACTTCTTGCAGACAAATGGTTTGGCTCAATTCCAATGGGCGAAAAATATAATCGTAACCTACCTGTTGAACCTGTTCAAAAAGAAGCGCACCGATTAGAAATAAAAGCGAATGTGCCAGTGGATGCATTTGTAAAAACTTGGCATATGTCGGGAAGGCTAGATAAAAATTATTATATAGCTGATTTAATTACAGAAATTTTGGGAGGAGGAGGATCTTCTCGATTATTTCAATCATTAGTAAAAGAGCAGAAGCTTTTTTCAGGAATTGATTGTTATCATTATGGAAGCGTTGACCCTGGGTTATTTACTATTGAAGGTAAATTGGTGCAAGGTGTAGATATGGCTAAGGCCGAGGCTGCAGTGATGGAGCAACTCGAAATAATCCAGAATGAATTAGTTTCTGAGAATGAATTACAGAAAGTAAAAAATAAGACAGAAAGTGTGATGGCTTTTGAAGATATGGGAATTAGTAGTAGAGCAAGTAGCTTAGCTTTTTATGAGTTGCTTGGCGATGCTAATTTAATGAATACGGAATTGGATAAATATTATGAGGTTACTACTGAAGAAATTCTACAATATAGTAAAGTATTATTTGCAGAAAAAAATAGCAATACGATTTGGTACTTAAGTAAAAAGCAAAAGTAAAAAATAAAAGGCCGGATTATTTTAGTTCCGGTCTTTTACTTTTCGAGATTATTTATGCAAAGGGAGCTTTCACTACTTTAGCTTTCACCAATATGTTTCTAATATCAATATAAATTTCAGAATCAATGCTTGAGAATGCTGTATCAACATATCCAAGACCAATGGCTTTGGATAAACTAGGTGCTTGGGTTCCGCTAGTTACTTTTCCAATTTCATTTCCGGTAGCGTCTTTTATCAAATAATCGTGACGAGGGATACCGCGCTCTAACATTTCAAACCCTACTAATTTTTTAGTAATGCCAAGGGCTTTTTGATTTGCTAAATAGGTGCTATTTGTAAATTCTTTGTTGAATTTGGTAATCCAACCCAAGCCTGCTTCTAGTGGAGAAGTAGTATCGTTGATATCATTACCATATAAACAATAACCCATTTCCAAACGAAGTGTATCGCGCGCACCAAGCCCAATTGGCTTAATACCCAGTGCCGCACCGGCTTCAAAAATGGCATCCCAGATCTTATTGGCCGCGCCATCTTTATCTTCAAAGTAGATTTCAACTCCACCAGAACCGGTATAGCCGGTAGCACTTATTAGCACGTTGTCTACACCTGCAAATTTTCCTCTTACAAAAGTGTAGTATTTGAGATTCATGATATCAATATCTACAAGGGGTTGTAAAATTTTACAGGCATTTGGTCCCTGTATCGCAAGCAAACAAGTTTTATCGCTGATATTTTCCAACTCAACACCCTTGCTATTAAAGCTGCTGATCCAGTTCCAGTCTTTGTCAATATTAGAAGCGTTAACCACCAACATATATACTTTGTCTTTCTCGATGCAGTAAACAATGAGGTCGTCTACAATGCCTCCATCCAAGTTGGGTAAGCAACTATATTGTGCTTGTCCGTTAGTGATTTTTGATGCGTCATTTGAAGTAACACGTTGAATTAGATCCAAAGCATTTTCGCCTTTCAAAATAAATTCACCCATATGACTTACGTCAAAAACACCCGCGTTTTTACGAACTGCTGCGTGTTCATCATTGATGCCACTATAACTGATTGGCATATTGTATCCGGCAAACTCGGCCATTTTGGCTCCGAGTGCAATGTGTTTTTGTGTAAATGCGGTAGATTTCATGAATTCTTTTAAAGTATTAAAAATGAGTCTTTCCTACTTTGCGCAAAACTAAGTGAAGCAGCGGGGGTATAAAAATAAAAAAGCGTTCGGATACCCCTTTGGAGGAAACGAACGATTAAGGTTTGATAAATTCTGCTCTTGAATATTTAGATAGGCTCAGTCTTCCGTCAACCTGACCTTAATTCCTTCTGCTATTTTTTTGATTCGATCTATGGAAGTGCTATCGTTTTCATTTTTATTTATCCGAAGTATCAATTTCCCGGGCCTTGTTTTGATATAAATTCTGGTGTTATCATCTAAAGTGATATCTCCGTTCATAATAGAGTGGCGAAATTGTTTTGAGCTGCTTAATTGTGCATCAATATAGCTGAGAACCTTTCTTGATTGACCTCTTCCGTATGATGCATTTACCTGATATTGGCCTTCTGTATCATTTACACTAATTGAAATATTGGTATTGTTTGCAATCTTGTAGAGCACAAAACATACAAAGCCTGCAGCTACCATAAAGCAAATTAACAGGACCAGAAAAATTTTGCTCATTTTATGTATTTTTTATTAGCGAATTACAGTTTTTTAATTTTAATAGAAGGGAGAACCTCTTGCTGAGAACAGAAAGAGGTTCCTTTATTTCCCAACTTCAACCGAGGTTATAAAATCATTTTCATCAATAGAATAGGGGAATCTAGCAGCTCATCAAAATGTTGTTCAACTTTTGGTACAACTGTTGCTGATGGAGTACCGTTTAAAGCAGTAGATTTTTTATAATGATATTGTGTACTGTCGATTGGCTTGTCTAATTCTTTTTTGAGTTCTTCAGCTTCTTTCTGTTTCTTCTCGTATTCTTTTTTCAAATCTTCCTTACTCTTTTTATAATTATCGAGTGCTTCCTGTTTC
Organism: Bacteroidota bacterium; assembly: GCA_043738705.1. Lineage (GTDB taxonomy): Bacteria > Bacteroidota > Bacteroidia > Chitinophagales > Chitinophagaceae > Sediminibacterium. The sequence goes on along the minus strand of JAYUFN010000045.1, from coordinate 2,378 downwards.
GCATTGTCATTATCGTTCTGAGAATCATCAACGATTTTTACCTTCTTATCTGAACGCTCTAGTCCACCAGCAGTCATTTTATATTCCACATCAGAATCCCATCCATAATTATCGCGCCAGTCTTCGTCAGAGTCCCAGTCATTTCGACCATTGTTGACATCGAAGTGATTGAGTCTGCGTTGTACAGTATGATCGATCATGATTCTTTTCCCAATAGGAATCTGGATAGTTACCACAACACCTTGGTTACGAAATTTAGTTCCACGTTGTACAGAAAATCCTCGATCAAGCCAGATAGTACTGTCTTGCTGGTTGATACCATAATTCATTTCTTTTATATTGCGTAATGCAGAACTTTCATCACTTCCATTGCTATATTTTGTGGATTCAATATGGTATAAAGAATCTTTACTTTTTATGAGATGAATGCGAACATTGTTTAGGAATAAGCTATCATCAGTTACACTTAGTAATCCATCCATTTTAAACCACCGACCATATACTTTTACTTTACTATCTGGAACAGTGATGATTAGCTTTCCGGTGGCGGGCTGTTTAATAGCTAATTCTTGTTTATCTCTTGCTCTTGCGTCAAAATTTTCTGCTATCATGAAAGCCAGGATACCAGCAGAGATCAACCCTAATACCCAGAGCCCTGCAAATGTAAAGCCAAGCGATTTATTACCTGATTTAATACCCATGATTCTTCGTATTAGCCAAGTGATAAATCCGATCACTGGTATGCCAAGAAATAATAAGAGTGTTGACCATGCAAGGAAGTTTTGCCAGAACCCTTCGAGGAAGAAATTTTTTAGAGGAAATACTCCAATTCCTGCAACCAGAAATGCAAGTAGTGCTACTAATAAAGCAAATGCGACGATACCTGCAATGAATAAGAAAAATGCTTTGAAAAGAAATCCTAGGATCTTCAAAACGCCACCTCCAGTTTTCTTTGCTGCATAATTTACTTCAGTTGTAAATTGTTGCCCTTTTTGATTAACGGTGCTAGTAAATTCTTTACTCCACTCATGTGCTTTATCACCTACTTCGCCGCCCCATTTTTCTGCTCTAGTTTTAAATCCTTCAAGGTCTTCTTGAATTGTATTTTTGATGGTGTTGAGGTCTACTCTTTCACCGCGCATTTCTAATTTTTCAGATGCTGAATTGGCTTCTGGAATCACGGCCCATAAAATGGCATAAACTATAAAGAGGGTTCCTCCAAATGATCCGAATATGATTCCTGGAAATGGATCTCCATCCCACCAGAAAGAATGGCGGAATATAGAAGATACAATTCCTGATATCAGGGGAAGTGCAAAAATGATTCTTGGAATCCAAAGGGCGATATCGAAATATGCGGCAATGCCACTTGCTACACCTGCAATTACTTTTTCATCCGGATTACGGTAGAGTCGTTTTGTAGAAACAGTTGTTGCTAAAGGTTTTGAAGGAAGTATTAGCCAGAGAAGAATGTATAATAGTATGCCTGTTCCGAGCCCGAACGCAATGAGTGCAAATACTAATCGAACAATAGTAGGGTCTACGCGCAAATAGTTTGCAATACCTCCGCAAACACCGCCTAACAATTTATCATTATCATCGCGATATAAACGACCTCTTGCATCAGTACTACTATATGCATGATACCCACTATAATTTTGTTGTTTTCCTTCGCCGCCCAATTGTGATTTTACATTTGCTTCTTCACCTTCAAAATCTTCTGGGCGTCCCATGCTTGCAATAATTCCGTTTACTACTTCATCAGTAATACAGGTGTTGCCTTTCTTTAAATTTTCACCGAATAATTCGGCTATACGTCCTTCAATATCATTGATTATTTCGTCACGACCTTCCTCATTGGCAAAGAACCTTCGTAAACTTTCCACATACTGCTTTAGTATGTCGTAGGCAGACTCTTCAATGGGTATTACCCTGCCCTGGAAGTTTATATTAATTACCTTTTTCATTTCAGTTTATTTTGTGTGGTTAAGGTTGGGGTTTGTTTTCTTCGTTGGATCCTAACTCGGTTGCGGGTTGTGTTAATGTATGTACCGCATCTGCAAGTTCTTTCCAGGTTCTTTCCAGTTCCCCGTAGAACTCAAGACCTAGATCGGTCATGACAAAATATTTGCGTGGCGGTCCGCTATTGCTTTCCACCCAACGATAAGTTAGTAGTCCCGCGTTTTTCAATCGTGTAAGCAAAGGATAGAGTGTGCCTTCCAAAATGTGTAGGTTGGCTGCTTTCATCCGATCTACCAGGTCACTTGGGTAAACTTCTCCCTGGCGAATAATAGATAGAATGCAAAACTCCAATACGCCCTTTCGCATCTGACTTTGTGTGTTCTGAATGTCCATAGCCGGCGTTTTTGTGATCGCCC
>JAYUFN010000044.1:0-2484 GCA_043738705.1 Bacteroidota bacterium | reverse complement strand
ACCAGCATCATTTTTTGCAAACTGAGGCCTTGCAGTATAAGCAAGTCAAAAACCGCTGAACATTTGAACCATGGTGTGAGACAGGGGAGATCAATTTTATTCTCATGTCAAAAAAGTAATACAAAGACAAATGATGAAGCTTATTCTGATGAATATATTATTTTAATTTATTCTCAGATAGGTCAAATCCACAATTTTGGTTTAGATTTTGTTTTCACAGAATTACAGAACCAAAAATAGAATTTACTAAATGGTAATAATTCTAAAACAGCTCACTAGAAAATATATAAATTAATTGACAAGAGCGTTACCGAATTTGTTAAGAAAACCATTTCAACCTGCAATATCGACTTAGAATCTTTCATCGAAAAAAACAACACTAACAATCCAATTACTGAGTATTTAAATAAAGATTTGGTTTCTCAAATTAAATATTTGAAACAATCAGAATATTTATCGAACACATTCTTCAGTTTAATGGATCAGTTAAATTCACTAGTTGATAACAATGCTTCAAAAATCGAATTTGAAAACTTGATGAAAAATGGAATTTCGGGGTTGAGTGGGTTTGACGAAAAATCAAAATTTGTTTCATGTATAAGTATTGGTTATTCATCAATGCAATATTGGAAAACAAACCTTAATAAATGGCAACAATTATTAAAAAGTGGCAACTCGCAGACAACATCAATAGTTTCATCATCTATTGATGGTAAATGAGTAATATACACTGCTGCGGCAGATGATGTTGGGACAGCTATTGGTAAAGCAGATATTACAGGCATAATTACAGGTGGAGTTGGAGGTTGTGCATTTGGCGCTTTAGGAGGAACTACTATTTTGCCTGTTGTTGGAACACTTACAGGATGTGCAGCTGTTGGTTCAGCAGGTGCAATTACTGTGGGCTTAGGCAACTCGGCAAAAGCAGCTGTTGATTCATTTGTCAATTGGTTAACTAAATAATATATAAAATGAAGAGAAACTTAAAGATTAAGATATTGGGAATAATAATCATGATAATTATTTTTTCATTAATTGAAACATTTCTTTGGCATAATAAGTTTACTATAGCCACTATTACAAATGCTCTAATTTGTATTTTACCTTTTGTCTTTTTAGTGAGATTCAAGAGAGGTAGTAATTCGAATGATTAAATTGTATACTTTCAAATCAATGCATCATTAGAATACAACCTATTTATATGACTTGCATTTTGCCAATTATATTTTTAGCTAAATTTCCTAAAAAGGAGTAGCTTTTTTTTAATCAAACAGTATTGATAAAAAAAATATCAACACTGTTTGATTATTCTAGAAACTCATTAATAGTGATCACCCTCTAACGAAGTTTTAAATACAGGATTGCTTAACAGATTTGTAGCCATCCTTTATTTGGTTTATTCCCCACTTTTATCCCTTTCTTTGCCGAAATATTCTGCATGCGCAAAGTCTTTATTTGGTTATTCAATTGGAAGGGATGGAAGATGGATGTGAACCTTCCTGAAGGCTATCAGCGCTGCGTGGTAATAGCAGCACCCCATACTAGTAACTGGGATTTTTTGTACAGCCTGTCGGTATTCTTTAAATACAATTTACCCGTTCGCTATCTGGCAAAAAAAGAACTTTTTCGCTGGCCTATCAGAAGCATTATGGAAGGCACAGGAGGTTTGGCTGTTGTTCGAAATTCAAAAAATAGGTTAGTTGATGATATGATTCAACTATTTAATGAAACCGATCAATTGATGCTGGCGATTCCTGCAGAAGGTACTAGAGGCAGAGTTGACAAATGGAAAACAGGGTTTTACCATGTTGCTCTTGGCGCTAATGTGCCCGTTTTACTTGGTTACCTCGATTATGAGAATAAAATTGCAGGCTTCGGCCCACTCATCCATTTAAGTGGCAACCCCATCACAGATGCGGAACAAATCAAAGCATTCTACCGAAATGTTAAAGGAAAATTTCCAAAAAAATTTAATATCGAAGCACTAACACTGGAAGCTAACTAGCTGCGAGTTGCATCATTTCAATCATCGCTGCTTTATTGATCGGCTTTTCCACAAATCCAAAAACATACTCGTGAATCCAATCCTTATCCAGATCAAGTGCACTACTTCCGCTTAATACAATCGTTTTAATATTTTGATATAACTTAGGCTCTGCTTTCATCTTAGCGATTACTTCGTATCCATCCAGGTCGGGCATGTGGAGGTCGAGCAATAAAATAATATGCGCCCCATTTAATTCTGAAAACAATTCAAATAGTTCCTGTCCGTTCGACGCTTCCAGAATCTTCATCTCTAATTCTTTAAAGTGTATGTTTAGTAGCATCCGATGGATGGGATCATCATCTGCAATGATGAGTGTATAATCCTTAAGCAAATTGTTACTATTCATTTAAAAAAATGTGGAATTCTTATAAAACTAAGCAATAACGCTGGTTCGTCATTTATATTATCCTAATAAAATATGTATGCCTAGCACAAAT
>JAYUFN010000043.1:0-2485 GCA_043738705.1 Bacteroidota bacterium | reverse complement strand
CCACCCGCTGCCTTAGAATCAATTCATCAGCGTCAGCAAGTAATTACCAATCTTTTGCAAAAACTCAGGCATTTACTTCAGGATTACAACATTCAGCCCGAATGGCATCAAGATTGGAAAGAATGCGTTAATGAAATGTTTGAGCTAGAGACCAAAGTGTACCATTGGATTCACATTGAAGGGTCTTTGTTATATCCCTTAATCACTTCTAAACTGCGGCATTAAGTTTTAGAAATCAATAATATCTTCCAATCAACGTTAAGTATTTTTTTGTAAATTCATTTTATGCCCCAACTACCTGTTTCACAATCATCAGAGGTTCAGTGCTATCACTGCGGAGAAGATTGTATTGAAACAACCGTGCATGCCCACAATAAACAATTTTGTTGTGAAGGCTGTAAAATGGTTTTTGAAATATTGAATAAAACAGGGATGTGCGATTATTATAGCATTAGTAATAATCCAGGTACGAATCAGCGGATCAAAATACGGGACGACAAGTTTGCTTTTCTGGATGATCAGAAAATACAGCAGGCTTTATTGATTTTTACGAATGAATCAGAAACCCATGTTAATTTTTATTTACCGCAAATGCACTGCAGTAGCTGCTTGTGGCTTTTAGAAAATTTACACAGGCTCAACGAAAATATAATAGCGTCGAAAGTAAATTTTGAAAGAAAAGAAGCTGATATTGTATTTGATCATCGTTCTGTTTCGATGCGTCAGGTAGCAGAATTACTTGCTTCAATCGGTTATGAACCTTATATCAGTTTTAAGGATCTGAAACAGCAACGACCCCGCCTAAATCGGTCAAAAATATATAAGCTTGGTGTTGCTGGATTCTGTTTTGCGAATATCATGTTATTTAGTTTCCCAGAATATCTTGGAATCGATCAGCAAGAATCTTACTTGCAAAATGCATTCCGATATATGAATATCTTATTGAGCCTACCTGTATTTTTTTATAGCTCTTCTGAATTTTATATCAGTGCATGGAAGAGTTTAAAACATGGTTTTTTAAATATTGATGCTCCCATTGTTTTAGCTGTGGTAGTAGCCTTTACAAGAAGTTTATATGAGGTATTTAGCGGTACTGGTGCTGGATATTTTGATTCAATGTCGGGGATTGTATTTTTTATGTTGATAGGGAGAGTGCTGCAAGATAAGACCTATCAACAACTAAGTTTTGAGAGAGATTATACTTCTTATTTTCCAATAGCAGTTACAAGAATAAAAAATCAAGAAGTAACTTCGGTATCCCTACCCGATATTTTAATAGATGACACTCTTCTGATTCATCACCATGAATTGATTCCTACTGATGGAATTCTTACTCTTGGTAAAGCACTCATCGATTATAGTTTTGTTACTGGAGAATCGATACCTGTTGAAAAAGGGATAGGCGAAATTGTATACGCTGGAGGAAAACAAATTGGCGGTAATATTGAACTACTCGTGATTAAAGAAGTTGCACAAAGCTATCTCACAAAACTCTGGAATAGGTCTGAGTTTGAGAATAACCGAAACGATCATGAAAGGTCTTTTGTGCATCTACTAAGTCGCTATTTTACCTGGATACTTTTTACCATCGCCGTTTCTGCCGCTTTTTATTGGTGGATTCATGATCCCTCTCGTATAGGACAAGTGGTGACTGCTGTTTTGATAGTGGCATGCCCTTGCTCCTTGTTATTGAGCAACACATTTACTAATGGAAATATTCTTCGAAGATTAGGAAGAAACCAATTTTATTTAAGGAATGCACAAACCATTGAGGAGATTGCGAATATTGATTATATCGTATTTGATAAAACCGGAACACTAACTACAGGAAGGTATCAGGATATAGATTATGATGGTGAGGTTTTAAACGATTATACTAAAAAACAAATTGCGGCTCTTTCTTTTCAATCAACCCATCCAATGAGTAAAGCCATTTCAGGATGGACTGGAATGGGTCAGCAATTAGATCATGGTATTATTGGTTTTAAAGAGTTGCCAGGAAGGGGAATTGAAGCAATAGTGGATGGTGATGAAATTAAAATGGGTTCTGCTTATTTTGTAACAGACAGTCTTCAGGGTGCAGAATTAGATTCTACTGTTTTTGTCGCCATCAACAGCAAAGTCATCGGTAAATTTAGTTTCAGAAATCATTATCGTGAGCAGGTGCCATCTTTGCTTAGACGCTTAAAAAAATTAGGATATCCTTTATCCATATTGAGTGGTGATAACGCTGGCGAGAAACAATACTTAGAAAAATTATTAGGAACAACGACACAGATATTATTTCATCAGAAGCCAGAAGATAAACTCGAAGCTATCAAGCAAATTCAATTAACAGGTAAAAAAGTAATGATGGTAGGCGATGGACTAAATGATGCTGGCGCATTAAAACAGGCAGATGTTGGGATTGCAATTACTGAAAACAGTGCCACATTCACACCAGCTAGTGACGTGATTTTGGAAGCTTCAATGCTTCCGCGATTAT
>JAYUFN010000042.1:0-2487 GCA_043738705.1 Bacteroidota bacterium | reverse complement strand
CTGCAGGGTTTGCACCATAATTATATCCATCAAAAAACTGTGAGCGGAAATTAAATAAACCCGAAAGATACCATTTCCCCAAAGTGTCTATTTTGTAGCCGAATTTACTCAGGTAGTCCATCCTGTCATCATTTTTTCTTCCTCCCGAACTAGTTGTGTTTACATACCCCAAATTGAGATCAATATTATTATCCCACACTGTACGATATTTTTTGTACAAGAAATAATAAGTTAAATAAGAATTTGCCGCTAAAGAAAAGTTATCACCTCCGGAAGCCCAATTACTTAATGAACCTTGAGAGAGCGTAAAACTGAAAATACCCCCCCTTTTCCAGGTCCAATTGGTTGTATCAACCTCTTTTTTAACAGATCGAGATGTTTCTGTTCTCAATTTGTTTACGGTAATATCTTGGGAAAAAGCTTGGAATGATAGGAATATGCTAAAAAAAAATAGAATCGACTTCATCATTTGATTTTAAAGCGCTAAAATTAATAGATTCTATCAAGTTTCCCGAATGTAATGCTGCCAATCTGACATTAAACTCTTGATTTTATGTATTTTTGCGGTCTAAATTTTGATAAAATATGGAAATAATGGATCACGGAGGCAAAGTTCAGGATGAAATCCGTCAAGGTGAGGCCTTCAATCCTTTTATGAACGATCCAAATCAGTATAAAAAACACTTTTATATCGAAAGCTATGGATGTGCCATGAATTTTGCTGATAGCGAAGTAGTTGCCGCTATCCTTCAGAAATCGGGCTTTGGGGCAACAAAAAACTTGGATGAGGCTGATTTAATTTTATTAAATACCTGCTCCATCCGAGAAAAAGCAGAACAAACCATCCGAAAAAGATTAACGGAATTCAGAAAATGTAAAGAAAAAAAAACAGGTTTGCTCATCGGTGTTTTGGGCTGTATGGCAGAACGAATTAAGTCGAAACTACTTGAAGAAGAAAAATTAGTAGATCTTGTAGTTGGGCCCGATGCCTATAGAAGTCTTCCCATACTCATCGAAGAGGCTGAAACCGGGCAGAAAGCGGTAAATGTATTATTGAGCAGAGATGAAACCTATTCAGATATTGCTCCTATCCGACTTGACAGTAATGGAGTTTCAGCTTTTGTTTCAATCATGAGGGGATGCAATAATATGTGTAGCTTTTGTGTTGTGCCTTTTACAAGGGGAAGAGAAAGAAGTAGGGATACTAATAGCATACTTGCAGAATCACAAGATTTGTTCGATAGAGGTTATAAAGAGATTACACTCTTAGGGCAAAATGTAGATAGCTATTACTGGCGGGATGAAGTAAATGAGCATAGTGTAACATTTGCGGAGTTACTAGAAAAGATAGCGATGATCAGTCCATTTTTAAGGGTACGTTTTAGTACTTCACATCCAAAAGATATTACCGATGAAGTGCTTTATACCATTGCGCAACACGAAAATATCTGTAATTATATTCACTTACCAGTACAAAGTGGCAATAACAGAATTTTACAATTAATGAACAGAACATATACTAGGGAATGGTACATGGCTAAGATTGTTCGGATCAGAGAAATTATTCCAGATTGCGGTATCAGTACAGACATTATTGCTGGCTTTTGTACCGAAACAGAAGAAGATCATCAGCAAACATTAGAGATCATGCGTGATAGCAAATACGATTATGGTTATATGTATTTTTACAGTGAGCGACCTGGAACTCTTGCCAGCAAAAGGTTTAAGGATGATATACCCGAAGAGGTAAAAAAACGAAGGCTAGCTGAAATAGTAGATGTGCAATACCACCTTTCCTTAAAGAGTAATCAGAACGATGTTGGGAAAACATTTAAAATTCTGATTGATGGGGAAAGTAAAAAGGATACTGGGTTTTGGAAAGGCAGAAACGATCAAAATAAAGTAGCAGTTTTTGAAAAGGGCAAGCATCCAATTAAAATTGGGGATTATGTTTTTGTAAAAATAAATTCTTGCACGAAGGGAACGTTATTGGGTGAATTTGTAAATATATCAGCATAATATTTCTCATTAAAGGGAACTAAAATTATAACATGGATCTTCAATCAATTAAAAATAGGTTTGGAATTATCGGTAATGCGCCGGCTTTAAACCATGCGTTAAATACGGCAGTGCAAGTTGCAGCAACCGATTTAACAGTTTTAATAGTGGGCGAAAGCGGCGTTGGTAAAGAAGTTTTCTCTCAAATTATACACGCGCTCTCCAGCAGAAAACACAATCCATTTATTGCAGTTAACTGTGGAGCCATTCCAGAAGGAACAATCGATTCAGAATTATTCGGTCATGAAAAAGGTGCATTCACAGGAGCGGTAGATAGTAGAAAAGGTTATTTTGAAACAGTAAGTGGAGGAACCATTTTTTTGGATGAAATAGGCGAAATGCCATTAGGAACACAGGCTCGCTTATTACGTGTGTTGGAGACAGGCGAATTTATTAGAGTGGGTTCCTCAAAAGTACAAAAAACAGATG
>JAYUFN010000041.1:0-6947 GCA_043738705.1 Bacteroidota bacterium | reverse complement strand
TGTTTTCTTTGATGATTGCTGGAACGAAGCTCCTGTAGTGGGCAAACAACCCGACCCTAAAATTGGTGTACATAATTCAGGATGGATGCAGAGCCCTGGAAAAAAAATTCATAATGATAGCACTCAGTGGAAATCATTAGAGGGCTATGTAAAAGACATTTTAGGTAGATTCAAAAATGATCAACGCATCTTATTATGGGATTTATATAATGAGCCTGCGAATAGTAATTATGGTTTGAGCTCACTTCCTTTATTGAAAAATATTTTTCATTGGGCTTGGTCAATCAGACCTTCTCAACCACTTACGGTAGGTGTATGGTTCAGCGAATATCCCGAAATAAATGAATTTCAATTGACGCATTCTGACGTGATTTCTTTTCATAATTATGGCGATAGCAATGAATTGAAAAGGGCAATCGATACGCTTGAAAAAAGAGGGAGACCCATTATCTGTACCGAGTATATGGCTAGAAAGCAAAATAGTTTGTTTATCACACACCTCCCTATTTTTAAAACGCATAAAATTGCTGCAATCAACTGGGGTTTTGTGAGTGGAAAGAGTAATACAATTTTTCCATGGGGCAGTAAGGAAGGAAGCCCTGAGCCAACCATTTGGTTTCACGATATTTATCGAAAAGATGGTACTCCTTTCAACAAGGCTGAAATAGATTTCATTAAAAGTATCAATAAGGGTTATTAGGATAAGATTCCCGAAATTTGCCCGCGTAAATATTTGTTAGGTATAAATTTTTTTGACATGAAAGTTGTTGTATTAGGTGGAGGTATTATTGGTTTAAGTAGTGCATATTATTTGCAAGCTAGTGGGCACGAGGTAGTTGTTATTGATAAAACAGATATTACCAATAACTGTTCCTATGGAAATGCAGGATATGTTTGTCCAAGTCATTTTATTCCTCTTGCAACTCCTGGAATCGTTAAACAGGGATTGAAATGGATGTGGAATTCAAGAAGCCCATTTTACGTACAACCAAGACTGAATCTGAATTTGATAAACTGGGGTCTAAAATTTATGCGCGCAGCAACTCCTGAAAATGTAGCTAAAGCGGCAGAACCTCTGAGGGATATCGCACTAATTAGTCAGAAAATGTATGAGGCTTTAACACTATTGCCGCAGTTTGATTTTTCTTATGAACGTAAAGGTTTATTAGAGATATTTCAAACTGATGCTGGTGCTGCACATGCAGCTCATACTGTTCATCAGGCACATGAATTAGGATTGAGCGATACTATATTGTTGAATTACGAAGAATTGCAGGCACTTGAACCTCAAACAAAACTCAATGCAAAGGGGGCAATTCATTTTAAATGTGATGCACACTTGTATCCAAATAAATTGATGGAGCAAATGATTGCACACCTAAAGCAGGTAGGGGTTCAAATTAAAACGGGTGAATTAGTTACGGGCTTCGAAAATAAAGAAGGAAAAATTTCAAAAGTAATCACTGATAGCTCGGTGTATGATGCAGATACAGTAGTACTTGCAACAGGATCTTGGTCACGCGAACTAGCTGCAAAAATGCAGGTATCGATTCCTTTGATGCCAGGAAGAGGTTATTCGGTTACCTTAGAAAATTCTCAATATCATATCAATTACCCTGCAGTGCTAATTGAAGGAAGAGTTGCCTTAACACCTATGGATGGCAATAAAATACGCTTCGGTGGAACAATGGAAATTACAGCAACAAATACCCCACCCCGTATAGAAAGGGTAGAGGGCTTATTGGCTGCGGTGAAACGTTTTTATCCTGATTTTGAAGTTCCGGTGCCTACCATAGATAAAGTTTGGTTCGGATTTAGACCCTGCTCTGCAGATGGACTACCTTATCTTGGACGAACAAGCAAATGGAAAAATGTAGTGATGGCTACTGGTCATTCTATGTTGGGCTTGAGTTTGGGTGCAGGAACTGGAAAGATCGTGAGTGAGATAGTGAATGAAGAAACTTTAAGCATGAATATCACTGCCTTCAATCCCAATAGATTTGATTGATTGCTGTTAGATAGTCTTAAAAAATAGTTGACTTGTTATTTGTAATTTTGTGACCGGGTTGTTTGTTAGAATGATGAATGGCTTCTGTAGTTTCCGCTAAGTTGTATTTTTATTACTATGAGTGATTTTACCAGTTTTTGTGTTGCATACGAACAGACCAATTTTTTTTCAAAATTGGTGATTGATTATATCAACCAGTCAGACAATCTAACTCCATTTTATGCACATCAACCTTCAATAGAAGGGATTAAGGAATCGATCAAAGCAAGAAATAAATTTAATACACCAAGACAATTATTGGTTGAAGTACTAAACGAACAATATGCTGGGCTGCCAGTTTCAGAAAAGCTGCGAACCAATCTTGAACTGCTGCTCGAACAGAATACATTTACGATTACAACAGCTCACCAGCCCAATATCTTTACGGGCCCTTTATATTTTATTTATAAGATTTTACATACAGCAAAGCTTGCAAATGAATTGAGTAAGCAATTGCCGGATTACAAATTTGTTCCTGTTTATTACATGGGTAGTGAAGATGCTGATCTTGACGAACTTGGGCAGATCAACATAGGTGGACAAAAACTGGTATGGCAAACAAAACAAACGGGTGCAGTTGGTAGAATGAAAGTAGATAAAGATTTTCTAAAGCTAATTAATGCAATAGAAGGGCAAATTGGTGTTTTGCCTGAAGGACTTTCGTTAACCAATTTGTTCAGACAAGTTTATTTAGAAGGTAAAATGATTCAACAAGCTACTTTGGAGCTGGTGAATATTTTGTTTGCTGATTATGGGATCGTTGTTTTAATACCTGACAATGCAAAATTAAAGACTGCTTACGAGTTGGTAGTCAAGAAGGAACTTATTGAAGGTTTTTCGCATCAATTGGTTGCAGAAACAATGGTATCCCTTAAAGAAAATTATAAGGTTCAGGCTGCAGGTAGGGATCTTAATTTGTTTTATTTGATTGATCAAAATAGAGAACGGATTGAATTGATCGATGACCATTATCTGGTTAACACTTTGGGATTATCCTTTAGTAAATCTGAGATAATTAATGAATTGGAAACCCATCCTGAAAGGTTTAGTGCAAACGTAATATTAAGAGGTGGATTTCAGGAAACGGTTTTACCTAATCTTGCATTTATTGGAGGTGGGGGAGAGTTGGCGTATTGGATGGGATTAAAAAAAGTATTTGATGCTGTAGGAATTCCCTATCCCTTATTGATTTTGCGAAATTCATTTTTGGTGATGAAACAATCTCAGTATGCTCGAATGGAGCTACTAGGTTTTACCATTGATGATCTGTTTAAAGATTCTTTAACACTATTAAATGAGTTGGTGAAACGTGATTCTGCAGCAGAATGGGATATTTCCAATCAATTAAATTCAATTAAAAAAATCTATCAAGATCTGCAAGTGAAGGCCGCGAATATTGATCAGAGCTTGAAAGAACATGTAGTTGCACTTGAAATAAAAACTGAGAAGAAACTAAAGTCACTGGAGAAGAAAATGCTACGTGCTGAAAGAAATAAATTCGATGCAGCAAAACGACAAATCCATTCATTAAAGGAATCTTTATTTCCTAATAATAACCTACAGGAAAGAACCTATAATTTTTCTGAGATGTTTTCGGAAAAAGGTAAAAACTGGGTTGATATGATTTATCAAGCATCCCCTTGTTTAGAAATGTTATTTACTGTATTGGTAGTAGAGTAGATTTTTTCTATGGTAATTGGATAAGAAATAATACTAATCAAATTGATTTGGCCAGAGCGCTTGTAAGGTCTTTATTTTATCCCCTACTTCATGAGCCAGGTGCGTTTTAAAATCAGCAATTGACTTTGAAATTTCTTCATCAGATGTTCCGATAATCTGGGCAGCTAAAATGCCGGCATTCCCTGCTGCATTCAAAGCAACTGTTGCTACTGGAACACCATTGGGCATTTGCAAAATTGAAAGTATAGAATCCCATCCATCGATTGAATTTGATGATTTGATTGGGACACCAATTACAGGAATTGTTGTAATTGAAGCAACCATACCCGGTAAGTGAGCTGCTCCACCTGCTCCCGCTATAATTACTTTTAAACCCCGCTCTTTTGCCTTGGTTGCATATTCCACCATTCGTATTGGAGTTCGGTGTGCTGAAACAACTGTTAATTCAAATGGGATAGCAAATTTCAATAAAATATCTGCTGCCGCTTGCATGACATTTAGGTCGCTATCGCTCCCCATTATTATACCTACTAATGCTTTACTTGTGCTCATAGTATGATTAATTGCACTTGCAAGGTAAATGAAAATCGGCGATTTCCGGTTTTTGGAAACTGATTTAAAATAGCAAACACGTTTTCTATTTTTTAGATTCTAAATCCATTAATTTTTCAAACGCCGTTTCATATTCTTGATTCAGTAGATTCCATTCCGTTTGGATAGTTTTATAATCTCCTTCCAATTGCACAAATTTTGTTTTATCAGCATAAATATTAGGATGGCCCATTGCAGCTTCAATGCGTATTTTTTCGAATTTTGCTTTGTTTAAATTTGCTTCAATTTGTTGTAATTGTTTTTGCTGCTTCTGTACTTCTTTTTGTAAATCTTTATTAATAGGAGATTTATCAAGAACTGGTTTTTGTGTTTCTTTTTTAGGTTCAATTTTTGGCTCTGTTTTCTCAGACTTGGTATTTTCTTGTTCTTTTTTTGCCATTCGTTCATTCCATTCTACCCATTCCTGATAAGTTCCCTTGAATTCTTTGATTTGATTATCTACAATCTCCCAGATTTTATTAGCTGTTTTTGAAATAAAATAACGGTCGTGACTAACCAGAATAATACTACCCTCATATTTATTTAGTGCATCTGCCAAAAGCTCTACAGAGTGCATATCCAAGTGGTTTGTTGGTTCATCCAAAATCAGGAAGTTCGCTTTGCTAACAATAGTTTTAGCCAATGCTACCCTAGCTTTTTCGCCCCCGCTTAATACCCTAATTTTTTTATCGATATCATCGCCTCCAAAAAGAAATGCGCCCATTAAGCTTCTTAATTCTACATCGCTTTTTTTACTCCCACAGCTTTGCATTTCTTCTAAAATGGTGTGCGTTATAGTGAGTGCTTCCAACTGATGTTGTGCGTAAAAACTTTCCTCTACATTATGCCCCCAAACTCTTTCTCCAGTAAATGGTTCTGTGCCAGCTACCATTCTCAATACAGTTGATTTTCCCTTTCCATTGGCACCAATCAAAGCAATTTTATCGCCACGATCAATTTCTGCACTGGTACGATCCACGATATTTATTTTACCAAAACTCTTACTAACTTCTTTCAAAGAAACTAGCACCCTTCCTGGTACTTTTTCGAGTTGAAAATTGATACGTAAATCAGGGCGTTCCAATTGAACATCCTCAATCTTATCAATTTTATTTAAACGTTTTTGTACGCTCTGAGCTTGAGCTGCTTTACTCGCTTTCGCTTTAAATCGTTCAATAAATCTTTCCTGCTGACGAATGTAATCTTGTTGATTCTCGAATGCTTTTTGCTGCATATCGATTCGAATCATTTTTTCTTGCTCATAAAATTCATAGTCGCCCGAATAAATATGGATCTGTTGTTGATATACTTCTACAATTTTATTCACCATCCTATTCAGGAAGAATTTATCGTGGCTCACGATAACTACACTTCCTTTATAATGCAATAAGTATCTCTCTAGCCATTCAATAGATGGTAGATCCAAGTGGTTAGTAGGTTCATCCATCAACAATACATCAGGTTGCTGCAAAATCATTTTAGCAAGAAGTACGCGCATCCTCCATCCTCCACTAAATTCTTTGTAGGGGCGGGTGAGGTCATCATTGCTGAATCCTAGTCCGTGTAAAACCTCTTCTGCTTTATGATGAATATTATATCCATCCAACACATCTAGTTCGTGAAGGGCATCCGTATACTTAATCAGCAGATCTTCGTTTTCTGTATCTTTTTCTAATTCAATTCCAAGTGTTTCGATTTCTTTTTCTAGCTGACGAACCCTTTCAAAAGCGCTTAATGCCACTTCTGTAATGTTTTCACTGGTATCAAAACTCAACAAATCTTGATGCAGATACCCAATAGTAGTGTCTTTACTTTTTTCAACAGTTCCCTTAGAAGGAAGGTATTCGCCAACTAATACTTTCAATAAAGTAGACTTGCCAGTCCCATTATATCCAATCAAACCCACGCGGTCGCCGGGTTGTATATGCCATGTTGCATCTTCCACAATCACCCTAGCACCAAACTCAAACGTAACATTTTGTAATCCTATCAGCATCTCTTAACAAGTATTTAAGGCGGCAAAGGTAATTGCAAACTGCTCTAAATACAATTTGGTTTAAATTTGTACCTAATTATTTTATATGAAAAGGCTTTTTGTTTGTCTTGTGCTGTTTAATTTAGCGGCTTGCAATAACCAAAATGACAAAATGAACCCTAATTCTGGGTTTAAACATGCTCCCCTTGCAAAATCAGTTAATTCCCCTGCATTTAACGCCTCTTTTAATTTTATATTGAATGCTTATTTCGATTTGAATAACGGATTTATTGCAGAAAAAGACAGTGGGATCGCTCAATCTGCCAGAGCCTTAATGATTGCAGCAGATAGTTTAAAACTGAACGAATTAAAAGCAGATAGCAATTTGATTAATACTGCAAAGTCGTATTCAGAAGGGATATCTGCAGAATTAAAAGGATTGTTAGGAGAAACTGAAATGCTAGCTAAAAGAAGATCATTCCAAATGATAAGTGATCAATTGTATGATTTAGTTCGAACGGTTCAATATGATCAGAAAATGCTTTTTCACTTTTATTGCCCAACTGCATTTGATGATCAAGGTGCCTATTGGATTAGCGACAAGTCAAACATTTTAAATCCATATTTGCCTAAAAAAATTCCCGTTTGTAGAGA
>JAYUFN010000040.1:0-2502 GCA_043738705.1 Bacteroidota bacterium | reverse complement strand
CCCAATATCTCTTGTCCAATTGGTCAATGTATAAAATGTCCCATCCTGTTGAATCAGTTGCCACTTTGAGT
Organism: Bacteroidota bacterium; assembly: GCA_043738705.1. GTDB lineage: Bacteria > Bacteroidota > Bacteroidia > Chitinophagales > Chitinophagaceae > Sediminibacterium. The sequence continues at coordinate 2,431 of JAYUFN010000040.1, read as the reverse complement.
AAATCATTTTGAATAAGAGCTTCTATGCGCGCAGTTATTTCATCTTTTTTCATAGTGCCATCGTTATATTCCCAATGGCCAATTAACTTCGTTTCATTATTTAATAATTTCATTACTCTAAGGTTTTATTATTCTGATAGTAGCATTACTTGGAATTGTTTGATTAGGTATTACAAATTCACGAGCTCCTCCTGCTGTTCGCCCTCCACCGACAAATCCTGGTGTACTCCTGTTTATAGGAGAAGCAATGCCCTGAGGAGTTCGAAATGTTATCACTTTATACCCACTACTACTTTCTGGGATTGTTAATTTATTTGCAATTTGAGAAGCACTTAGTCCCTTAATATCGCTACTGCCTGTTACAAATACATCACTTGCACCAGCTCTCCCTAATGTAGTTATATCTAATGAATTAGGTATAACTCGAGAAACTTGACTTGGAATTGGATTAGTGACCCCTATAGTAGAAGATTCGCCTTACATCCCAGCCCCTTTACTAAGCAAAGCTCCTTCAATAATTTTTTCAACACCAAAGCCTACTGCATGCCCCCAATCATCACTATTCATATTGGGTACGTTCTTCACACCATCAACTACTTGCATGCCCATTTCTGTTCTGGATATGACACTTTGAGGGTCCATACCTCCCAGAGATGTTAAACCATTAGCTAAATTCTGCCAGCCATCTTTTGTACCAAGGCTTTTAACTAAGTTGATACTATTCTTTCCACCATCTTTTAACCCTTCCCAAGTATTTCTAAAAAACCCCGCTCCTGGTATAGTGGTATCACCTAAAGGATCATTATTTAAAATCGGATTATTTCCCATTGAAGAATATGGGCTCTCAATTTCATTCGGCTTGGAATCTATTTGCCACCATCTGCCTAACTGTGGATCAAGGCTTCTAAAATTTGTAGAATATAATTCTAATCCACTTCCATCACTAAATTCCAGATGTTGTAACTCTGAACCTTTATTAAACTTAAACTTGTTCTCCAACTTCCCCGCAGCCTTCGAACTTATCCCTGCCATTGTAAGCCCGAACGGATAATAATGGGTCTCCTCGAGTAGTGGCCCTCTGGTATGTATCAATTGTATATTATCAAAGAACACATCTACATTACTCTCATTAGAGCAGTAGACATAAAGATAACCACTCTTTAATAGTTGATCTTAAGCACCTCCTAATTTAAAGAAAAAGAGTAGAAGTCACCAAACTCCCCTTTGCATTTCAAAAATAACTCATTGGGCAACCCTTTACTAAAATCAATTATTGTCTTCAGATTTGTATCACAATCGGTTTTTTCTTTATTTGAAAAATACAATAAACTACTTGAAAGTTTGTATGGCAAATCTTGGCTTCCGCCTAAAGCATATCTACCGATTAATTTATTATTAATACTATAAACATATATATTTCCTGTTGTGTGTTGGTTCTTACCAAAGACTCTTGCCCAGGTAATAAGTTTATACTCTTTTGTAGAATCAGTTTTAAAATGTCCTAAATATATTATCGTAATCTTATCGAGTCCATCTTTTTTTGTAGAATAATCAAAAACATATTTTCTATCAATAACGTTTTTTTTAAGAACCTTATCAATTTCATTTTGTTGAGCATATGAAATATTCAAAATGCAAAAAAAAGACAAACTTAATAAAACAAATATTGTTGGTTTATTTTTGAACATAATTCTCTGGTTTAGGTGTTTGAGAATTATTATACATCTTCATTACATCAGCTTGATAATTTGGTAATTTACCATTATAATTTTTTACAGCAGATTGCCAACCTTGAAATGTAAAAGTTCGTTTGTCAGTTTTACCATCATATTTTATTCCACCTTTAAAGCCTTTAGTTGCTAAATCTTTAATGCCTGCGTTTATTGATGCCTCTGGCCCAGGAACAGAGTTGTCCGAAAGACCATAATTAGCTTTATAAGGTGCATAATCTTTAAAATGGTTTACACCATTATTGACTTGCATTACATCACTTTTACCATTCATACTCGCATCTGTTCCTCCTTTAGATTCTTGCATTGATACAGATTTAACTAAAGTTGGATCTAAATTTGGGATTGTTTTAATTGCATCTGCTGGAATTGACTTATTTCCATCTGTTACAAGGCTTAATGAACCATCCGCTTTTTGTTCATTAAAAATTTCTGTAGAAGCAGCAATTTGATAATCATATTTCTGATATGCTGGAGAAGTAGTCGTCTCTCCTGAACTTTCTTGAATTATTTTGGGCATAGGTGCTTCAACGGTTGTTCCGTCATCTCTTTTAACATAAGTCTTAAATTCTGTAGTAGAAGCTATTCTTGAAATTTCCTTACCTTTCATATTGAATGTCACAATATCCTCAGGCCCCATGCCATCTGGGTCTATAAATCTTATAGGATTATCAAACGCAAAGTTGTAAGGAGAATGTCTT
>JAYUFN010000039.1:0-2503 GCA_043738705.1 Bacteroidota bacterium | reverse complement strand
GTTTTTTTATGGTTTAATTCTGTAATCACGGCTTTATCTTTTCCGCCACGAACCCAATGTGGTAGCATACATTCTTGAAGATAAACCGCATCAGGCTCCATTTGTTCCATTGCATTCTTTCCCCAGGTTTCCGCTTTTGCAAACTGAGGAGAACCTGCAAGGCGACCGCCCACTTGTTTTGTTAGTTGATATAGCAAATCATAAGCTTTACCATTTCTTAATATTTCGTCAGAAAGTTTTCTGATCATCAATGAGTCCTTATTCTGTGCAAACGACAAAATGGGCAATAAAGCCATTGAGGTAAGTAGTTTTTTCATCCGCTGTTTAGTTTTGGCTAAGTTAACCATTTGTTGTGTTTGAACAACATGGGATGAGTGGCGTTTTAGGTATGAATAATATATTGTTACTTGCATCAGGTTTGGGAGAATAACCCGAACCGATTTAAATTAAGATGGTATGCGCATAGGAATTGTTTGCTATCCCACGTTTGGTGGTAGTGGTGTTTTAGCTACAGAACTCGGTAAAGCCCTTGCCGATGAAGGGCACGAAGTTCATTTTATTACTTATCAGCAACCTGTTCGACTGAATGTATTTAATGCCAATATTTTTTATCACGAAGTAAGGGTACCAACCTATCCTTTGTTCGATTATCCACCCTATGAAGTAGCATTGGCAAGTACTATGGTAGATGTAATAATGAACCATGATCTGGATCTTTTACATGTGCACTATGCCATTCCCCACGCATCTGCAGCCTATATGGCCAAGCAGATTGTGAAACAAAAAACCGGAAGAAGTATTCCGGTGATCACCACATTACACGGAACAGATATTACGTTGGTTGGTAAAGATAAAATGTATGAGCCTGTAGTTACTTTTTCAATTAACGAAAGTGATGCGATCACAGCAGTTTCTGAAAACTTAAGAGAAGAGACATTTAAAAACTTTGCTATCACAAAAGAGATTGATGTCATTTACAATTTTGTAGATGTTGCACGTTTCAATAAAAAACCGATTGATGCCTTCCGAAAAGTGATTGCGCCGCATGGAGAAAAGATCTTGATGCACGCATCTAACTTTAGAAAAGTAAAGCGCATTGTTGATGTCATCAGCATTTTTGGAAATGTTCGCAAAGCCATGCCCGCAAAATTATTGATGGTGGGTGATGGACCTGAACGTCACGCAGCAGAAGAGCAAGCCCGCACATTGGGAATTGAAGAAGACATTCGTTTTCTTGGAAAGCAGGAACAGATGGAAGATATCTTAGCAGTAAGCGATGTATTTTTATTGCCATCAGAATATGAGAGTTTTGGTTTGGCGGCACTCGAAGCCATGGCCGCAAAAGCAGTGGTGATCAGCACCAATGCGGGTGGTTTAGCAGAAATCAATATTCAAAGCGTAACCGGTTTTATGGCCAATGTGGGTGATGTAAAAGCGATGAGTGATTTTGCAATTCAATTGCTGCGCGATGATGAACAATTGGCTAAAATGAAAGAAGCTGCTTATCAGCAAGCATGCTTATTTGATATCAGTAAGATCATTCCTGTTTACGAAAAATTGTATAGTCGCTTTTGTAGGATGTAGGTTTCTTAAATAATTTATTTGATCACTTCATCAATACTTTTCAAAATAATTGCACACATTTCTATGAGTTCTTCTTCAGTAATAATTAATGGAGGTGCAATACGTAAGCGATCAGGAGCAAATAAAAACCAATCCGTAATTAATCCATTCAGTACACACTGATGCACTATTTTTTGATTGAGTTCTGGGCTAACAAATTGTAAAGACATCCAGAGACCAGCAGTTCTAGTCGATACAATGGCTGGATGCCTGATCAAATCAATCAATATTTTTTCTTTCGTAAAAACGTTGTCCATATATTTTCCTTCCAATAATACTTCTAATGCAGCTTTACCTGCAGCACAGGAAACAGGATGGCCTCCAAACGTAGTAATATGGCCTAATACAGGATTATATGTTAGCGTAGACATTAATTGCTTACTAGCAATAAAAGCTCCTAGTGGCATACCTCCGCCAAGTGCTTTACCTAATAATAAAATATCAGGTACAACTCCATATTGTTCAAATGCAAATAATGAACCTGTTCGTCCAAAGCCGGCTTGAATTTCATCGAAGATTAATAAAGCACAATTTTCGTTGCATTTTTTCCGAAGTGCTTGCAACCATTCTTTATTGGGTTTAATAATGCCACTTTCTGCTTGAATCGTCTCTACAATTACACAAGCAGTTTCAGAATCGATTGCATCGATCGCTTCCCAACTATTAAAATCAACATGCATAATGTCTGGCAACAAAGGTCTAAATGCATTACGCCAGTACTCATCTCCCATCACACTCAATGCACCCTGCGTACTACCATGATAAGCATGATTAAAAGCAATTATTCTTGAACGCCCAGTTAACCTTTTCGCCAGCTTCATAGCTCCCTCTGTGGCTTCTGCACCACTATTTGTAAAGTATACACAATTCAAAGAATCGG
>JAYUFN010000038.1:0-6976 GCA_043738705.1 Bacteroidota bacterium | reverse complement strand
TATGCAGCTAAAGCTTCACATAATTTAGGCCTAGATGCTTGTGCAACTTTTAGTGGTGCATTATTATGGCATACCGTTTACCCATGGCCACAACGCCCTGCAGGATTGGTTGAAACCGGATTTACAGAACTTGCGAAAAGATGGACTCCTATTCTAAATGAGTTCGATGCCAATGGTGTTGATCTTTGTTATGAAATTCATCCAGGAGAAGATCTGCATGACGGCGTGAGCTATGAAATGTTTCTTGAAAAAGTAAATAACCATCCGCGCGCTAATCTTTTGTACGATCCGTCACACTTTGTGTTACAGTGTTTAGATTATCGTTCTTATATCGATTTTTATCACGAGCGTATTAAAATGTTTCATGTAAAAGATGCAGAGTTTAATCCAACTGGTAAGCAAGGGGTATATGGTGGATATCAAAACTGGATTGATCGTGCTGGCCGCTTCCGTTCACTCGGTGATGGACAGGTAGATTTCAAATCGATCTTTAGTAAACTCGCTGCATATAATTATACAGGTTGGGCAGTATTAGAATGGGAATGTGCCATCAAACATCCAGAAGTGGGTGCGGCAGAAGGTGCTGTTTTTATAAAAAATAATATCATTAAAGTTACCGAAAAAGCTTTTGATGATTTTGCAAGCACAGGATCAAACGAAGAATTTAATCGCAGGATTTTGGGAATTCATTAATAACTTTATCTCCTCATCAAAAAATTAATAGTATTGAAAAAGTATCTAGTAGCTATCGCAGCTTTAGCCTTTATTGGCGCATGTAGCAGCAGCACAAGTAGCGATAAAAAAGAAGCAGCACCTGCAGTAGCCGCTGCGCCTGCAGCACCTGACATGACATCGAATCCTGACTATGAGAAAGGGTTAACTCTTATTGCAAAATCAGACTGTTTAACATGCCACAAAACAGATGCTAAATTGATCGGGCCTCCATACAAAGAAGTAGCAGCAAAATATGAAAACACAGAAGCTAACGTAAAAATGTTAGCAGCAAAAGTTATCAAAGGTGGTGCAGGTGTTTGGGGTCCAGTTCCAATGACACCGCATCCTGCAGTTTCTGAAGCCGATGCTGAACAAATGGTAAAATATGTACTCTTACTACGCAAATAAAATAAAATGCAAACACTATTTCTTACAAGCCTCTTATCCTTGACAATGTTATTAGGTACCCCTGAAAAAAAATCTCATGAAAGTGTAGATAAAAATAAAGGGTGGATTTCTTTATTTGATGGTAAAACAACCAAGGGTTGGCATACCTATGGTAAAACAACAGTAGGCGAGGCTTGGAAAGTTGCCGATGGTACGATCTATCTTGATGCATCTAATAAAGATAACTGGCAGGTAAAAAGTGGCGGGGATATTATCACCGACGAATCTTATGAAAACTTCGATCTTAAACTAGAATGGAAAATTTCAAAAAACGGGAATAGCGGTGTGATATTTTATATTCAGGACGATCCTATTAAATACAAATACATCTGGTATACCGGACCTGAAATGCAAATACTCGATAATGATGGACATTCAGATGGAAAAATCAATAAACATCGTGCCGGGAATTTGTACGATCTAGTTGAAGGAAAAGAAGGTGCTGTAAAGCCTGTTGGCGAATGGAATCAAGTTGAAATCATGAGCAATAAGGGCAAACTAGATTTGAAATTGAACGGCATTACCGTTGTTTCTACCACTTATGGCGATGAAAACTGGAAAACTTTGATTGCCAATAGCAAATTTAAAGGAATGCCCGATTTTGGTAAAGTCTTCAATGGCCATATTGGATTACAGGATCATGGTAATGAAGTTTGGTTTAGAAATATCAAGATCAAAAAATTGTAAAATACTATACTAGTTTTTAAGAGCCGCAAAAAAAAAGCGGCTCTTTTATTTTCTCTAATTAATGGATTGAAAAGAATAGGCGTTTCCTAAACTCTAGATCCAGGTTCGATTCTTGGCGGGACCGTCTCTTTAATGCTATTTAATATGAACATTGGCAAAAAAATAACCGAACTACGCAAGCAGAAGAACCTTTCGCAAACTGATTTTGCTAAAACTGTCGGCGTTTCCAGAGAGATGATCGGTAGGTATGAACGCGATGAAGTAATGCCCTCCATTGAAGTGGCTGCTAAAATTGCTGATGCACTCGAAGTGTCTTTAGATTATTTGGTGGGTAACAGCAACAAGACCGCGCTGGATAAACAAACCATGAAGCTCATTCATGATATCGAAGATCTAGAACCCTCTATAAAAGATAAACTCATCTTCCTCGCCAACGCTATTATCAGAGATAGCAAAACTTCTAAAGCGTATGCGTCCTAAAATTATAAAGCCCTAGATTACTCCAGAGCTTTATTGTTATTCATTTAGCTTCGGTATCCAATGCTTTTTTTCTCCTTTATCATCGTAAAAATAAATACCTTTTTCTTTGACCTTAATTACTTTATTATCAAAAACCTTGTATGAGAAGAGAGAGTCATTAATCATGATATTGAACTTGATAAAATTTCCATATTCTTTCGATGTAGAATAAACATTAGTAACTAATGGCTCTAATGAAAAACGAAGCGTTGTCATTAATAATGGGGACTTCCTAATCTGAACGAAGATTTTCCGAACAGATTCTTTTATTGCAATCAATCCCATAGAATCACATCGTCTAATTTCCTTTAAAGTATCATTTATAAATATTGCGCACTCACAATCCTTAGCCCCAATTTCAATACTCTTAAATTCAAATGAAAATCTGTTTATACTATCATCATTAGACCCCGATTCTATAACTGTTAACGGCATTGTTATATTCTTATGAAGACTATTTAAAACAATTTTTCTATTCCCTTCTTTATGCCACTCTCCTGTTGAATATTCGTAAGCATGGAACTGATAAAATTTATAACCAAATGTAGAATCCTTATTTATATTAAATCCATATGGGCTATTTTTAGATGCATACTTTCCAGTCACAAAAAACTTACTGGAACAGCCTTGCAGTAAAAGAAAAAGTAATAAATATGGTATGTATTGTCTCATAAACTCCTTTATTTTTTACGTTCATCATCAAGCATTTTCATAATAGACTAAGGGTCATAAGAAGCACCCATTAGCTGTTTGGCATATATAAAATCACCAACAGTGCCACCAGCTCCATTATGAATACCAATGATCCAGTTAATATTTATATCGCTTGGAGATTTGACATTGCCCCAGTATGAAGGCACCTTGTTTTGTACAGTCCCTGCATCAAAAGCATATTGTGCAGTATATGCTCTAACTTCATGAGAATAAAAATTACTTCTGGTTCTTGGACCTTCTTTATGCAGGATAAAACCATGCTTAGCTTCGTGAACGGCATTTGCATCGCTAACTACATTCATTTCAATAATACCATCAGCTCTTGTTTCCGTACCTCCTTCACTTCCTGTAGTTTCTTTAAAAGTAAATACTTGTTTAGTATCTGCACTTCCCATTTCTGTCAGTTCACTAGAAGATGCATTTAACTCCGATATTGCACCAGTTGCACTTGCAACATCTTCATTTGCATTACTTAATTGTCTTTCTAGTTTTTTTGATGTTCCTTCTTTGTCTATTTTGGCGGATATATCTGATATCTTTTTATTTGCTTTATTTAAATTCCCGTTTTCATCTTTCAGCCTATCAGCTATACGGTCTTGTAATCGTTTAGCAATCTTACCATCCTTTTCAGGGTCGCCCCAAACCATTCCATCTGGGTCGTTATATCTAATAGGATTATTTGCAGAATAAACATATGGACTCCACCTTCTACTAATTTCTGTTAGTGGGTCTAATTGATGAAAGCGTCCTATTTGTGGGTCGTAATTTCTTGCCTCAAAATCATACATTTCCAATCCGCTGCCATCGCTAAATTCTTTCTCTTGTTTTTCCTTTCCTCCGAACTGATACTTATTGGATAAGTTACCAGCAGCCTTCGAACTAATCCCTGCCATAGTTAACCCGAACGGATAATAACTTCGTACTATTAATTAATATTATCTGAAACAAAAACTTTCACATATATGAACCTTCCTAGATTTAAAATTACAAAACTTGCTAATGATATAATTATACTACAAAATAGGGCAATACCAATGCTTATAAGCAAACCAATAAATCCAAAATATTCTTTTCCATTAAAATAAACAGGAATAGCGCCTGTAAGTGATAATACACCAAAAATCAAAGCAATAGATAAAAATCCAAGCATAAAACAGATCAATAAATTCTTTAAGGAATAGCTATTCATTTTCATAGTATTTAATTAGTTTTTATTTGTGGGTATCCAATCTGATAATTTACCTGTTACATATTCAGCTGCTGCTTCTACATAGGATTGTGCGGACTTCGCCAATTTATAAAAATCAACAGCGCCTTCTATTTTTAAAGGTCCAAGTTTTCCACCGACACCCAATTCAGATGAATTACTAAAAGAAATATTACCGTTTTTCCCTGTTCCATTTGCATCAACACCTTTTCCGTCAAAACTTATTTTACCGCTACTGAAATCTATTTTAGTATTTCCTGAAAGTATCTCTACACTTCCTTCTACTTTTTTTGAACCAAGTCCTATACCCGCCTTTGTTTCTATCCATGCGCCAGAAACTGTTGCGTCCTTATTATTAATACTTCCTTTGCCAGTGATTAAATTAACTTCAGCATTTACTTTAATTGGCCCAGCTTTTAAACTGCCTCCAATACCCCATGCTTTGGCTTCTATAGATCCCGAACCAGAAAAGGCACTTTTAAGGTTATCAGATGCTTTTTGTAATTTTTCTGCTACTTTATGTGCAGTAGAAATAGTTTTTTTCAATTGGTCGTCTGGATCACTAGGAGCCATTCCATCTGGGTCAACAAATCTAATTGGATCATCAAATGCATAATTATAAGGCGAGTGTCTTCGCATTTGATCGGATTTTGGATCAAGACTCATCCACCGACCTATTTGATCGTCTAACATTCTTGCTCCATAATCATACAGTTCCAATCCACTTTTATCATTAAACTCCTGGCTCTGCAACTCTTTGCCGTTGAACTTGTATTTGTTTTCAAGTTTACCTGCTGCTTTGGATGATATGCCACTCATTGCCAAGCCGAACGGATAATAACTTGTTATTTCTACCTCTTATTTTAAGACTTCAAATATTTTTTTATAATTACTTTTAGACAAACACATCACTGGATTAACTCTAATTATATCTTCTTCAAAAGATGAGACTATTAAAATATCATTAATGTCGTTACCCCAAAATATATCATTACTATTTTTGCAGTCTGACAAAATAAAGTCATAAATTTTCAAGATGCCATTTTTCGAAATTGAATACTTTTTTGAAAAATTCCAGTTGCCATTTACACCTTTTACAAAAGAATAACAGGAATCGTTGTTATTATTATGCACAAGTATAAATATTTTATTTGAATTACTTTCGCCGGAGTTATTAAACTCAATTATTTCATACGAAATATCTTTTGTTATTCTAAATTCCATTCGATCTAAATCAGAAACAAATTTGCTTCTATCGAACATTTTAACTTCATTATTGGAATTTTTAAAAGTAGCAGAAATTAATTTTGCCTTTCCCATCATCCCTCTATTCTCTTCAGAATATTTATTAAGGCTTACAATTGTTATAGAGTCCCAAGCTTTTACTTGATTTTTTAAATCAATTTTATTACTTCTCTGAGTTCCAATTGTGCAACTACAAAACAATAGTGGCATAATATATCTAAATACACATTTCATTCAAAATGATTTAATTATTAATTATTGGAATTGCCCTTTGCTTTACATTTTGCTCATTTCTTATAGGGTTATCAACATTTGTTCTGACACGATACTCGTCCTTCTCCATATAGACACGCTTATTTCCTAAATCAGGATCTTTAACTATTAAAGCTCCATTCTTAATACTTTTTACATCATCGTAGTCTACATTTATTTTTTTGCCTTCATCATTATCTTTAGCATGTCCTAATTCATGTGCTAACCCAATTTGAGCAGGTCTTCCAGTGGAGCCATCAGCGTTTTTAATTCCATTTTCCCCATCACGCATATTGCTAGGATCAAAAGATATTTCAGAACCACTTCCTCCTTTAGTTTTTCCTGTAGCAGCCTCAGGGTTAGAAGCGTGAGTAATGTTTCCTTCACCAGAATTTTCAACGTCTTTAATTACAATAGTATTTTTTGAATTTATTAAACCGTTAACCAATTTTGTACCAATTGGTTTTGAGGAAGTACTAGGGTCTCCGGATAAAACAATTTGCCCGTTTCCATCTCGCCCTGTTTTAAGAACTAATTTTTCATTTGTCAATAATTGCAATTGATTGAAAACTTTTTTTTGATAGTTCTTATTTCCTACAATTACAATATCCTCCGGTCCCATACCGTCTGGGTCTATATATTTTATTGGATTATCAAAAGCAAAATTATAAGGCGAGTGTCTTCGCATTTGATCAGCTAATGGATCTAAAGTATTCCAACGTCCGATTTGTGCATCATACATTCTGGCCCCATAATCATATAATTCCAATCCACTTTTATCACTAAACTCCTGACTTTGTAACTCTTTTCCATTGTATTTAAGCTTGTTGACTAATGGTCCAGGAGTTTTTGAACTTATCCCCGCCATTGTAAGCCCAAATGGATAATAACTTGTGGCATCAATTACTGGTGTTGATGTATTATCATCCGTAATTGTCATCCTAGTATTCCCCAAATGATCTTTCAAATAGTAGTCAAAGATATAACCCGTATTCGTAGTATTTGCTCTAATTCTACCTTCCTCTTGTCCTACAAACTGTAAAACATCATTTTGGAACACAATACCACCTACATAAGTAGTTACAGTCGTAGTACTATTCGTGTTATCAACGGTTGTTTTTTGCAGTTTGCTTCCTGCTGCATCATAAATGTAAGAAATTGTTCCTTTTCCAGTGATAGAAATTGTTTGAG